>ONYV01000098.1 GCA_900322105.1 uncultured Eubacteriales bacterium
ATTCTTTTTGGTTTTCCATTTGGTGCTGTGCCAGCGGAGGATCATGAGGATGCCGCGGAAACATTCGTCTGCGGCGAGGGCGATCCATAAACCGTAAATACCCCATCCTGCGACAACGGCTAAGAGATAAGAGCCGAGGACGCTCAGCGCCCAGTTGGAAAAAACGGCGCAGACGGTAGGGTAGAGAACGTCGCCGGCCCCTCGCAGACAAGCAATCAGAACGAGGTTTGTGGTGCGTCCAAGCTCAAGAAACAGATTGATAAAGAAGATGCCGGATGCAATAGAGATCACGGCTTGATCGGAAGTGAAGATAGAGATCAGCGGTATGCGCAGCAGGATGCCGATAACGGAAACGCTCACAGCGATCAGCAGGGCGATTTTGTGAGAAGCAAAACCCTGCTTTTTGGCTTCTTCTGTTTTGCCTGCGCCGACTAAATGTCCGATGATGATCTGACTTCCCTGACCGATGGACACAGAACAGATGTAAAAGAGTGTCGTGATAAATTGTATGTAGGTCTTTGCAATCAGTTCCTGTTCGGAAAGACAGTTGAGTACGATAGACGTAATGACGAGCTGAGAGAGATTGTAGAGGAAGGTTTCGAGGGCTGCCGGTATGCCGATCTTGAAAAAATTGAGGATATCATCTTTCGGCAAAGGATAAAGCAGGCGGATATCTTTCGGGCTGAGAATGGTTCTGAACAGCAAAATGCCAAGCACGACAGTACCGAGAATGCGGCTGAAAACGGTAGCGATCGCAACCCCCGTCACGCCCATTTTCGGCAGCCCGAACAGACCGAGTACAAAAATGATATCGAGCAGGGTATTGAGGATGTTGATGCCGACCGTTACATACATTGGCAGACGTGTCTGACCGTGACTGCGCATGATCACGGTCATGGCGTTCATGACTGCCTGAAAGAACAGAAAACCGCCGACAATGGAAAGATACTCCCCTGCAAATTGGAGGATCTGTCCTTTTGCGCCGATGAAGGTAAGGATCGGCTGACTGAAAAACAGAAGAATAAGACTGACGATAAAGCCTGCCAAAAGCTGCATGGCAATTGACAATACGGCGGTTTTGGCGGCTTCTTTTTTTCTGCCTGCGCCAAGATACTGCGACAGCAAAATGCCGCCTGCGCCCGAAATGACGGTAAAGACGATGGTGACGACAGACACCGCCTGATTTGCGGTATTGACGCTGGAAGCCGCTAAATCGTCAAAACGGCTCAGTACCAGCACGTCTACCATTCCGAGCAGCATAAACAGTATCGTTTCGACAAAGATCGGCCACGACAGTTTTATCAGACTCAGTTCCTTTTTCTGCACATCATGTTCAGAGTGTTTCGCTTTCATAGATCACCGTTCCTTTCGGCAGGAGCGAGCCGTTTTCAAAGCCTTCAGAAAACAGAATCCTGCCCTGAAACGCTGTGTTGACGGCATTGTATCCTGTGTTCAGAATGATACCGACAGGACGGGGAAGACTATCTGAAACACGCAGAAAATGGATCAGACGGGGGTGCTGTTCATCAAAAAGGAACCGAAACGACCTGCTGTGAAGCTGAGGATACAGACAGCGGATATCGATCAGCTTTCTGACTTTGCTGAGGATCTCGTCATACACGCCGTTTTCGATTTTGTTCCAAGGCATACAGTGACGGTTGTCGTCTTTCGTTTCACCTCTGAGCGCAATTTCTGTACCGTAATATAAACAGGGCGTACCGGGAACAGCAAACAGGAGCGCTAACTTCTGGAGCAGGAGCGCATGATCTCCTTTGCATTCTTCGGCAATGCGTACCGTGTCGTGGGTATCGAGGAAATTGAACATAACTTCCACACTCTGTTCGGGGTACATCGTCAGACAGTGATCGAGGCTCATTTGGAACGCTTTGGCGCTGAGGTGAGAGTGACGGTCGATATCGTTGATGCAGCTGCTTAGCGGATAGTTCATCACAGAGTCATATTCCTTCTGACAGAGCCATTTCAGCGAATCGAACCATATTTCTCCTAACAGGAACAGTTCGGGTTTGAGGGGTTTGAGAGTGCGGTTCAGGTATTGTAAAAAGCTGTGGGAGATCTCATCGCCCACGTCAAAACGAATGCCGTCAATGTCCCATTCTCTGATCCAGTAAGCGCAGATATCGCCGAAATACGCCATCACTTCGGGGTTGTTCGTATTGAGTTTCGGCATACCTGCCCAAAAGGAAAAGGTATAGTAACGTCCGTCTGCGGTATCATAGCGTTCTTTGAGAAAGTCATCGTCATTGATAAAGAACCACTCGTAATAGGGAGAGTCCTTTTTCTTTTCGCAGACATCCTTCCATGCAAAGAACTCTGTGCCGCAGTGATTGAAAACGCCGTCCAGCATGACCTTGATCCCTAAAGAGTGGGCGGTGCTGACAAGAGTTTTCATATCTTCTTCCGTGCCGAGATCGCTGTCGATCCTGCGGTAATCGAAAGTATTGTATTTGTGGTAGCTTGGCGACTGAAAAACAGGCGTGAGATACAGTCCCGAAATGCCCAGATCATGAAGGTAGGGCAGACGTTCGGTGATGCCTTTGAGGTTGCCGCCGTAGATGTGATTGAAGCCTGTTTTCTGATAGTGACCCCAGGGGATCAGACCGTCTTTTTCGGGAGAAGCCTTTGCCCTGCAAAAGCGGTCGGGCATGATCTGATACCAGACGGTATGTTTTACCCATTCAGGCGGCGCAATCACGTCCGAAGCATTCAGCCACGAAAATTTGAAATACTGACAAACGCTGTGTTCGGATTCCGTTTTTAATGAGACCTTGTTGTCATAGACTTCATATTCCTGACCGTCAGAAATGACCGAGAAATAATACTGTAACCGCTTGTAGGGCGGCTTTGTGCGGTATTCCCACAGGAAATGCTCCTCTGTTTCAGCGATGAGCTTCATGGGAGCAGGGACGCCGAACCAGATTCTTTTACGCTTGAGTTCGTTGATAAAGGGGTCTTCGCAAATGATTGCGGCAGAATCAACGTCCTTGCCCGTTTGCAGACGGACGACAACGGTATCCTTGTCGGACGCATAGCAAAAATTGCCGCTGCTGCGGTGAAAAATAGCTGCTTTGTTCATGGTAATCCACACCTCCAATGTTAGTATAACGTAAAAGAGCGCCGCTTGCAATCCGCAAAATTGCCACTTTTCAGCATGATCTGAGCAGTTTTTCAGTCGTTTGGTGTATGAATATAATTGTCGTCCTTTCATATGTCGGAAGCAGGTCAACTATTCTGCATAGGTGCAGAGAGCAAAGTATTCGGGAAACACAAAACAGCGAAAAATAAGATTCACTGTTATATTTCTAAAAAAGAATTATAATGGCACAAAACTTGCCTATAATAATAATCAGATCTCAGACAAAACAGACAGCGCCGTTTTCAGCGCTGCCGCAAAAGAAAACAGACCTTTCCCGAATGCGGAAAAGTCTGTTGATACAAATAGGAGTGATCATTCTTGAATCCGTGGATACTGTCCGCAGTGATCCTGCTGTTAGTTATGTGTTCGGCGTTTTTTTCATCGACCGAAACCGCTTATTCCTCTGCCAGTCAACTGCGGCTGAAAAGCTATGCGGAAAGCGGCAACAAAAAAGCCCGGCGTGCTTATCAGATCTCTGAAAGCTACGACAAGGCGCTCTCGACCATTCTTGTCGGCAACAATATCGTGAATATTGCCGCTTCGTCTTTGGCAACGATCCTGTTTGTAGGGTTTTTCGGGGAGGCGAACGGTACGATCCTCAGCACCGTGATCCTGACGATCGTGATTTTGATCTTTGGTGAAGTTATGCCGAAAAATTTCGCAAAGGAGAACAGCGAAAAGATCGCTATGTCCTCATCGGGCATTCTGTATGCGCTGATGGTGCTGTTTACACCGATCACATTTCTGCTGCTGAAGATCAACCGGCTTGCCAAGAAAATCGCCGTCAGGGATAACGGCGAAAAAGAACCGACCGTCACAGAAGACGAGCTGAAGATCATTGTCGAGAACAGCGAGGACGAAGGTGTCCTCGAAGAACAGGAAAGCGAGCTTGTCCAATCGGCGCTGGAGTTTGACGAGAAAACAGCGTATGATATCCTGACGCCGAGAGTTGACCTGACAACGATCTGCGAAAACGAACATCCCGACAAGATCAAAGAGATCATTCTGACCGAACGTTATTCAAGGATACCTGTGTACCGTGACAGTGTGGATAATATTATCGGTATCTTACATACCAGAGATTATCTGGAAGCCCTGCTCACAAGCGATACGCCCGATCTTGAACGGCTCATTCAGCCTGCCTATTTTATCTACCGTTCCAAAAAGCTGTCATCGATCCTGTCAGACTTCAAACACAAGCGCCTGCATATTGCTGTTGTAACAGATGATTACGGCGGTACGCTGGGTATTGTGACGATGGAAGATCTGTTGGAACAGCTTGTCGGTGATATCTGGGACGAAGACGAGGAGGTAGAAAACCGCCACCGTCAGATCACCAAAGATAAGTTTGAATTCAGCGGCGACTGTCCTGTCAGCGAAATGCTGGAGATCCTGCGCAAAGAGCCGAAATTTATTGATTCCGAAAGCAAATCTGTCGGAGGATGGGTGATAGAGCAGCTGGGCGATATCCCCGAAAGCGGCGCAGCGTTCACGTATCAAGACCTGAGCGTTACCGTCAACAGTGTAGAAGATAACCGCATCACATCTGTCACAGTCACCGTCAGCCCCGAAAAAAGCGCAGACGAAATAAACGATTAACACATTCCTGCCTTACTGCGTTAAGCCGTAAGGCAGTTTTTGCAGGCAGTTGTTTCAGCACATACATAGTTTTCCAAAGCTCATACGGTAGCGTTCAACAGTTTCAGCGGCACAGGAGAGCATATATGCAAAGCCGTCCTCTGTTGGTTCGGAGTTATAGAAGCTGTAGGTCATGCGGAAATACACCATTCTTGCAGACAGATCAAGACAAAATGAGCCGTCCTGCAAGCGGTTGTTCAGCATACAGATCGCCAGCGACACATCGGAAATACATTCCTGCGGAATATGGCTGACCATCGGCGCATAGAGCGCAAAGAGTTCCTTTGAGCAGTCTGCGCAAAAGATCATGCGAATTTCCCCGTCTTTACCTCCGACCGAACAGCAGACGCACAGTCCGTCTGTTTTTTCAAAAGCTATCTCATTCTTTTTCAGCACACGGCAGAGTGTTTCATACATCCTGTCGTTTTTGTTGATTCTCACTGACATAACCATCCTCCTGACGTACCAAATCTATGTCCACCTCCGTTATACCACACCTCCAAAAAGAAATTTATCCAATCCTGTCGGGCGGCAAGCTGTCGCCCCCGATTCGCTGACGTTCTCATACGCTCAATCTGATCGTTTGAGTTGAGGCTCCCCCGCACAAAGACCGCCTTGCGGCTTAGCGCCACTGCTCTGCATAAGTTCCCGAAACCTTTCAGCGTTCGCCTTTGGCTCCGATCGAAGGGC
>ONYV01000061.1 GCA_900322105.1 uncultured Eubacteriales bacterium
GTTTCCTTATCGCTCCGATAAGGTGTTCACCGAACCGACACGTACCATGCGCCGATCGGATCAGCCGTTTTCTTTCAACAGATCAGACATATCATACATTCCTGCCGCTTTGCCTTTCAGGAACGCTGCGGCATTCAGTGCGCCGACAGCAAATACCGTCTTGGAACGTGCGCTGTGGCTGATTTTCAGTACCTCGTCCTGTCCTGCAAAGATCACTTCATGCTCGCCGACAATGTTGCCGCCCCGAATGGAATGAATGCCGATCTCTTTTTTCTCACGCTTTTTGCGGTATGCGTGACGGTCATATACATATTCAGCGTCCGTCTTGACCGTTGAAATAGCGTCAGCAATCATCAGCGCTGTGCCGCTGGGCGCGTCTAATTTCTGGTTGTGGTGCTGTTCTACAATCTCGATATCAAAATTATCACCGAATACCGCCGCAGCTTTCTTGGCAAGCTCAATGATCAGATTGATGCCGAGCGACATATTGCCCGAATAGAACACAGGTATCTCTTTTGCTGCCGCATAGATCTTCTGCTTTTGTTCCTCGCTGTAGCCTGTTGTGCAGATCACAACGGGCATTTTTTTGTCAAGCGCATATTTCAGCATACTGTCCAGCACAGCAGGATTGGAAAAATCAACGATCACATCTGCATCACATTCCAGATGCTCAAAAGAATCGGCATAGATAAAATCCGCCTGCTGCGGCGCAACAAGATCAACGCCTGCCGTGATCGTCACATCATCTCTGTTTTCCGCAGCCGCAAGAATGCTCTTTCCCATCTTGCCGCTGCATCCTGTCATAATAATTTTCGTCATTTTGTTCATCCTCTATCTGACACAGGAGCAGCAAAGCATCTCTCTGAAAACAAAACGTTTTCCTGATATACAGAAGGATGCCTTGCGCTCTGTGATATTGCATCCGTTTTATTGAATGATACCGTACTTTTTCAGGCAATCTTTCAATGCTGCAAAGCCCTTTTCCGTCATGGGCGCCAAGGGCATACGGCAGGGTCCGCATTGGAAGCCCAGAAGATTCATTGCCGCCTTGACAGGAATGGGGTTGACATCAGAAAACAGCATATCCATCAGTTCAATGTAATACTTCTGCATTTCAAAGCTCTTTTTGAAATCACCGTTAAGCGCCAACGCCATCATCTCGTGACACTCTCTCGGGCAGATATTCGCAAACACAGAGATCACACCCAGACCGCCCATAGAAACAATGCTGAACGCCTGACTGTCTTCGCCGCTGTAAACAGCAAGATTATCGCCGCAAAGCGCCATCGTTCTGACCAAAGCGGAGATATCGCCGTTCGCTTCTTTGGTAGCGGCAATGTTCGGATGCTTTGCAAGCTCCGCATAGGTTTCGGGCTTGATGTTGCAGCCTGTTCTGGACGGAACATTATACAGGATCATCGGGATGTGGATACGGTCGGCAATATAATTGTAATGACGGATCAGTCCGCTCTGAGAAGTTTTGTTGTAATAGGGAGTGACGGAAAGGATCGCATCTGCGCCGAGTTCTTCCGCTTCTTTGGAAAGCTCTGCGGCAAAAAGGGTATCGTTGCTGCCCGTACCCGCAATGACAGGCACTCTTTTGGCGACCTTTTTCACGGTGTAGGCGATCACGTCACAGTGTTCTTCCTTGGACATCGTGGCGGATTCTCCTGTTGTACCGCAGGCAACAATAGCGTCTGTACCGTTATTGATCTGAAAGTCGATCAGTCTGCCGTATTCCTCATAGTTGATGCTGCCGTCCTGATTCATCGGCGTAACAATCGCAACCGCAGATCCTTTGAAAATAGGATTTGCCATGAAATAACCTCCTTTGGTTTTAGTAACAATATATGTCAGTTCCTTGATTTTGGTTTCCTGCGAAAAAACGATCAGATATAATTCTCTGCGCAGAGCAGTTCAGCGAGCAGTACAGCGCCGCCTGCTGCGCCTCTGAGGGTGTTGTGTGACATACAAACGAACTTGATGGTGTACTGCGTATCTTCTCTGAGTCTGCCGATAGAAACAGCCATACCGTTTTCGAGGTTGCGTTCAGACTTGATCTGCGGTCTGTCAGGCTCTGTGAAATAGTGCAGGAACTGCTTCGGCGCGCTGGGCAGGTTCAGCTCCTGCGGCTTGCCGGAATAGGTTTCCCAATCCTTGATAATCTGCTCCATTGAGGGCTTGTTTTCAAGGTCTACGAAAACAGCGGCAGTGTGACCGTCAGAAACAGGTACACGCAGGCACTGCGCGGTAATGCTCGGAGAAGTTGCCTTGACGATCTCACCGTTTTCGATCGTACCCCAGATCTTGAGCGGCTCCTGCTCAGACTTTTCTTCTTCGCCGCCGATATACGGGATCAGGTTGTCGACCATTTCAGGCCATCTTTCAAAGGTCTTTCCTGCGCCGGAAATTGCCTGATAGGTGCAGGCAAGCACTCTTTTCACGCCGTATTTCATCAGCGGATGGATCGCAGGCACATAGCTCTGCAGTGAGCAGTTCGACTTAACGGCAACAAAGCCTTTTTTTGTACCCAGACGCTTTCTCTGCGCTTCGATGATCTCAAGATGATTGTCATTGATCTCAGGAATGACCATCGGAACGTCAGGTGTAAAGCGGTGCGCAGAGTTGTTGGACACAACAGGACACTCTGCCTTTGCATATGCTTCTTCCAGCGCTCTGATATCTTCTTTTTTCATATCAACGGCGCAGAATACAAAATCTACCTGAGAAGCGATCTCTTCCACGTTCGCTGCATCCATGATGACCATATCTTCCATTGCTTTCGGCATGGGAGTTGTCATAGCCCAGCGGCTGCCTGCGGCTTCTTTATAGGTTTTGCCTGCGGAACGTGCGGACGCTGCCAGCACCTTAACATTGAACCAGGGATGATTTTCGAGCAGCGTTGCAAAACGCTGACCTACCATTCCTGTTGCGCCGATGATACCTACGTTATACTGTTTTGCCATAATTTCCTCTCTCCTTAAATCAGATATGTTTACTTCACAAAGCAGAAAAGTGTTATCGAGTTTCAACAAAAAAGACCGGTCGATCGAACCGGTCATAAAAGCATTCATATGATACGAAAGCGGTGCTTCTATACAGAGAAGCAAGCAGCGATAGCGCACCATCATAAAGCCTTTATGATGACAGTCATATACTGTTCCAGCATACACCCAAAGTCAGATTTGCCACGTCCGCTTTTCGGCGACAAAGCCATTCTACCGTCATCTCCGACCCCGGCGGTCTCCGACAGTATACACGCAGTTATCGCACCTCTATCCGAAAACGATATCAATTTTCTGTTCTGTCTGTGCCAAACGACTCAGCACTTCTTCTATACTATACCATGTTACCCTACTGATGTCAATCCTTTTTTCAAGGGAAATCTTTTGTCCCCTCTCTCTGTCTGAAAAACACAAAACGACCGCTCATATCATGTACGATACAGCCATGTACGATACAGCACCGTATCCATGCGTATCTGTTTCGTGTGAGCCGATTTGAGAGAAAAAGACCCCGACATCTTTGTGTCGGAGTCTTACCTACGCCTGCCCGGGGGGATTCGAACCCTCGATCTTCAGAGTCGGAGTCTGATGCATTATCCAGCTATGCTACGGACAGATAACGTAGTTATTCTATCATAATTTCCCGTAAAAAACAAGCCCTTTTTATAAGATTCCACAGAAATCAATTTTGTCGGGGTCTTTTCAAAGGCTGGCGGAGGTTCACAGGGCGGAGTCCTTTGACATCTTTGCAAGCCGACAGGCAAGACCGTTGTCCTCTGACATAGAAGTTATAAGTCGGCAAAAATACGGTAGAGCATTTTTGTGGCATCGGCACTTTCCAGATATTCGTTTTGATGAGGCGTTCCTTCTGTCAGTTTTCTGCCCTGAGAAAAAGCCATCAAACGGGCAAACGGAACTTCACGCCATGCTTCCTGCGTCAGCGGCGTTGTCGAAAACAGTATGCTGTCCTTGTGCGGCAGGTAATAGAGTGTGTGACGGCAGTTTGTGTGTACAAAGAGATGAGTGCCGTCTGTGAAAAGAAGATTCAGCTTGTTGCCCTTTGCCATGTCTGTGATGAGCGTTTCGAGCAGGCTGAACGATTCTTCAAGAGTAAGACTTGCGCCTTTCTGTTTCTGAGCGGCGCTGATTTGGTCAAGAAGATACAGAAAGATGCGTTCACTGTCGGTCTGTCCCTTTTGCTCCCACAAATATCTGCGCAGCGGCGGATAATCGAAGATTGTGCCGTTGTGCATCAGCGCCCAGTGCTTTCCTGTGTTGTCACAGCCGCAAAAGGGATGACAGTTTTCATATTCTACATTTCCGATGGTGGCATAACGGATATGCGCCATCACGACCTCTCCGCTGACCGTACATGAAAGCCGTTTTTGCAGTCTTTCACTGCTGAGCGCACACCGATCTTCTTTCATCATCCTGAATTCTCCTCCCGAAACCGTCAGCAGACCCCATCCGTGGGGGTGACGCTGACTGTGAGAATAGAACACGCTCAGGTAGTCGTTTGCAGGATATTTCTTTGCGGAAGAAATACCGAACAGTTCGCACAAACCGTTTCCCTCCTTTGGAACGCTTTGGCAAGCAGCAAGCCGCGGTTCAGGTAATCGGCAGAAAAAATGCTGCTCACGATCTCTGCATAGCTTCCGCCGTTTCTGAGCTTGGCAAGCTGAAAGTCCATCACTGCGCATTCTTTCGGAAAATACGTTTTCACAAAAAGACTCATCCGCTCCAGCACAGATCTTGCCTCATTTTTGATATCATCATTCTCAAACAGCGCCGCCTGCTTGATCTTCCCGATCGCAGCAGATTGCTTCTGCTCGTCAAATTCTTTTTCGGGCAGGCTTGCAAGATACAGCATCAGCAAATGCAGAAAGCGGATGTCCTCTTTCATGATACCTTCTCTTGTCAGCGGATTGACATCCAGCACCCTGAGTTCAATATGATTCACGCCGTTTTCTTTCAGACACGACAGACGATTCTCTCCCCTCGGCTTCAACCGCACAGGGTAATACAGCTCTGAAACAGCAGCAATCTTTTTCTGACCGATCAGCGAATTGATACTCTGAATATAGCCTGAAAAACTGCGGTAATCTAAGATCGGCACAAAGTCGTTCCAGTAACCTTCCCTGCCGCAGCGGACAGAACGGTACTGATCGTTTTGAAATCCGAACGACGGGTCGGACACAGGGCTTGCCGCCGTCAGATAAACCACCAGCCAAGCATATTCCGTCAGACGTGCCGAAAGGTCAAGATAGAACTGATTTTTGAACGACTGAAAGGACTCTTTACACGGTGCTTTGAGCAAATGCTCCTGATACAAAGCCTGCATCAGCTCTGATTGAAACGAGAAGTTGAAATGAATGCCCGAAAAGAGCATTTTCTTTTTGCCGTATTTTCGGGCAAGATAGGCACGGTAGTTATTTTTGTGCTGCTGTTCTTTTCCGAAAGACGCTACAGGAATCTCACCCTCACTGCAAAAAAACGGCGGATTGGAAAAGCTCCACAGCACTTCATTTTGTTTCAGAAGTACCTCGTCCACCTGATCTTCAAGCCTGCCAAGATGTGAAAGCAGCGCATCCGCATTATCAAACACATCGGTAATCAGCTCTGTCTGACATTCGCAAAAATCTCTGTCGATGTGTTTGTCTTCTGCAAACGGATGCGGCGTCATGGCGATCTTTCCGTTCAGCGTGGTTCTGAGCGATTCTCTTTCCAGCCCGTATTCCGCTTTCATGCTCTTTTCCCGCAGCGCTTTATCATCAAATCTGATCAGCATATCATCACTCTCCGTTTTCAGTCACTCATACAGCAGTATATTTTATGCACAGAAACGTTTGTTTATCCTTTATTCATACTAATTCCATAGGTTTAGTATATTATAGCAAACACTTTTCATTCTGTCAAGTTTTTTCTGCTTTGCTGACGACTTTTTGTCACGAAATTCAAACACCATTACTGATCAAAAATTCCCTCCGCTCTTTGTCATCCCTCTGCGCCGCCGGTTTTGCTTTGTAAAAATACAAAAAAGGGTAGCCGCGGGCGCGTGGGTGTGGTATAATGGTGTAGTTAAGAATTTGTGGAGAATTGTTGGCACGTATGCTATAATGATATTTGGATAGTTGTACTTTAGAGGAGGCAGTACAGTGATTGTAGATGATATCAAACACCAAATGAAATACATTGAGGAAATTACAATGACGCTTGGAGATAAGCTGGAGCCGGAGGATTATTATATAGAAAATCTTGGATGTCCACATACGCAGCCAAAGAGATTGCCAAAAGGCTATGCGGCTATCTATATTTTTGCTTACGGAACAGAAACCGAGTACGAATATTTGAAGATTGGAAAAGCGAACGAGAAGAGCAATGCCAGATTTACCAGCCAACATTATGGATTTCATGCTCCAAGTACGCTTGCCAAATCCATCTGTTCCGATGAGGAATTTCAGAAAATAGGTGTGTCCCCAGAGAATGTAAAGCCTTGGATGCTTCAGAATCTGCACCGTATCAACGTACTTATCAAAGCGGACTGCGGCAAAGCAATGACAGAACTTGTGGAGGCTATCTTTCATTACGGTTTTAGACCCCGATATGAGGGGAATATTTAGGGGAATATCATGATTTGGTGGTAGTAACACAGCCTTGGTTTTACTACCATTTTACTACTACAGCCTGCCGTAACTTGCT
>ONYV01000136.1 GCA_900322105.1 uncultured Eubacteriales bacterium
CGGCGATGACTGTATGTTCTCCTATGACATTCTTGTGTTCAGCGGAGACGGTCATGCGATTTTCGACATGACGACCGGTCAGCGGACGAATCACTATACCGTCAACGATCCGAAAGGCTCGATCATTTTCGGCGATCATGTCTGGGTCTGTGCGGGAGCGTATATTTTGAACAGAGCCAATATCGGCAACTCATGCATCATCGGTGCCAATTCAACTGTCAAGGGTGACTATCCCGATCACAGTGTAGCGGCAGGAAATCCGGCAAGAGTTGTAAAAACCAATATTACATGGAGCAGAAATCCCAATGCACAAAGCATCGAGGAGTGTTACGGCAATTGGGACAGTCTTTCTCCCGATGAAGATTTTGAATATGAGTAATGGTATGTTTTGAACCGTTATGTTGTAACGCAAACGTGTGTAACGTACCGTATTGTTTTCTCTGCGGATCATTGCTTTTGTGATGGCAGGACGAATATGTTAAAACGGGCAATTCGGTCAAGTGAAAGGATTCAAACGACAGCATAGCGACTGTCGGGCAGGTTTTGTGAAAGGAAGAGAAGGTATGAAAGAACGGATAGGAATGGTGAGCCTCGGATGTGCCAAAAATCGGGTGGATGCGGAAATGATGCTCTACACGCTGAAAGAAGAAGGCTATCAGATCGTGGCAGACCCTGCGCTCTGCGATGTGGCGATCGTCAACACCTGCGGCTTTATCGAGGACGCCAAGCAGGAAAGCATTGACGAAGTGCTGGAGCTTGCCGCATTGAAAAAGGAAGGCAGGATCAAGGCAATTATCGTGACAGGATGTCTTGCAGAGAGATATCAGAGTGAAGTGATGAAAGAGCTTTATGAGGTAGACGCTGTTGCAGGCATTGGCGCAAACGGAAAAATTGCCGATATCGTTCGTGAAGTGCTGGAAGGCAAAAAACAGGAGATCTTCCCTGATAAAGATCTGCTGCCCCTCTGCGGCGGAAGGATCCGTTCCACTCCGTTTTACTATGCCTATCTGAAAATCGCAGAAGGATGCGATAATCACTGTACCTATTGCGCTATTCCTGCAATTCGCGGAAAATTCCGCAGCAGACTCATCCCCGAACTGATCGCAGAAGCTGCCGAGCTTGTGAAAACGGGCGTAAAAGAGCTGATCGTGATCGCTCAGGATACCAGCCGATACGGAGAAGACTTTGGCGGAAAGTCCCTGCTGCCGCAGCTTCTGACAGAGCTTTGCAGGATCGAAGAACTGCAGTATATCCGTGTGCTGTACTGCTATCCCGAAAGAATGACAGATGAATTGATCGATGTGTTCGCAAGGGAGAAGAAGATACTCAAATATATTGATATCCCCATGCAGCACTGCAACAAAAGGATTCTGAAGCTGATGAACCGCAAGGGCGACAGGGAATCCCTGACCGCTCTGGTCAACAAGCTCAGAGAAAGAGTGAAGGGCATTGTTCTGAGAACGACCGTGATGACAGGATTCCCTTCGGAAACCAAGGAAGAATTTGAAGAATTAGCAGAATTTGTCAAGGAAATGAAGTTTGAACGATTGGGCTGTTTTGCCTATTCCGCAGAGGAAAACACTCCTGCGGCGAAGATGAAGGATCAGCTTGACGAGGACACCAAAAAACGCCGTCAGGAGCTGATTATGGAACAGCAGCAGCTTGTGATGGCAGACTATGCAAGAAGTCAGGTGGGCAGGACGATCCGTGTTTTGTGCGAGGGATTTGACCGATATGCGGAATGTTTCTTTGGCAGGAGCGCCGCAGATGCGCCCGAAGTGGACGGCAAGGTGTTCTTTATTGCAGAGGGAAAACGCCCGAAGATCGGTGATATCGTATCAGTTGAGATCACCGATACCCTTGACTGTGACGTAATGGGAAGCTGCAATATTCCCGAAGAGCAGGCATAATGAAACCTATCAAGAGAAAGGAAGCCTTCTGATGAATCTGCCGAACAAGCTGACGCTGCTGAGATTGATACTCGTACCGTTTTATGTATTCTTTCTGCTGATGCCGTCCATACCGCATCATTATCTGATCGCATTAGTGATCTTTGCCGCAGCCGCCTATACCGACCATTTAGACGGTAAGATCGCAAGAAAAAGAAATATGGTCACGGACTTTGGCAAGTTTGCCGATCCGCTGGCGGACAAGATCATGATCTTTGCGACCCTTGCCTGTTTTATCCAGTTAGGACTGACAGGCGCGGTGGTGCTGATCATCACCGCATTCCGTGAGTTTGTGGTTACGTCTATTCGGTTGATCGCCGCCGAAAACGGCAAAGTAGTTGCCGCAAATTTCTGGGGCAAGATCAAAACCGTCAGTCAGATGATCGCCGCTTTGGTCATCATGCTGCTGCAATATCTATCAGAGCTCGACACCCTTGGGATCCTGCACTTTGCCGATCATGCTGCTGTCGGCTTCTGGTTCTATGTTGCCGGAGAGATCCTGCTCTGGATCTCCGTAGTCTTTACACTGATCTCAGGCATCGTCTACGTCGTTCAGAATTTTGAGTTTATCAAAACGGCAAAATAAAAGACTGAAGAAAAATTGCAATTAACAGTAGCAATTTTGCAAAATATAGTGTATAATGTTATTGTAACAAGAGAATAGACGGCTATGATGGAGAGAAGTAGCGAAAAGGATACATTCAGAGAGAAGCTTGAACGGTGAAAGAGCTTTATGCGGTCGTTCGTGAAATGCACTTCGGAGCTTGTCGGCAGAAAAGAGTCTGAGTATGCCGACACGGAAAACCGCCGTTATCGGTGAATGAGGACACGGTAACACTGCCGTGTCAAATACGGGTGGAACCGTGCAGATCATCTGCGCCCCATTATAATGCTTCCGAAAAGGAACATTGTAATGGGGCTTTTTTATCAGACTTCTCCCGTTTCCGAGGAAGTCTGTTACAGTAATACGAGGGTGTGGTGATATTCTTGTTTGACAAGTTAAAGCAGGAGATCGACTCCATTATGGAACGTGACCCCGCTGCCAGAAGCCGCGCAGAGGTCTATTTCCTCTATTCGGGCTTTAAGGCGGTGAGGTCATATCGCAAAGCTAACTGGTTCTATCGGCATAATATGAAATTTATTGCCCGATTTATTTCCCAGCGCGCAAGACATAAAACAGGCATCGAGATCCATCCCGGCGCTACCATCGGCAAAGGACTGTTTATTGACCACGGCATGGGCGTTGTGATCGGTGAAACGACGGAGATCGGCGATAACTGCACGATCTACCAGAACGTAACGCTCGGCGGTACGGGAAAGGATCACGGAAAACGTCATCCGACGCTGGGAAATAACGTGCTGGTCGGTTCGGGCGCAAAGGTACTCGGACCGTTCAAGGTCGGTGATAACGCCAGAATTGCGGCAGGCGCTGTGGTGCTTTCGGAAGTGCCCGAAAACGCTACGGCGGTGGGTGTGCCTGCAAAGATCGTTCGTGTCAACGGCGTCAAGCCTGCGCCTTGTGCGGAACTTGACCAGATCCATGTGACCGACCCTGTGGCGCAGAAATTGCAATCCATTGAAAATGAACTGCAATGCTTGCAGTCCGCTATTACAAAATTAACAGAAAATACAAAGGAGACAGAACAATGAAGATCTATAACACCATGACAAGAAAAAAAGAAGAGTTTGTGCCGATCCATGAGGGAGAAGTCAGAATCTATGCCTGCGGTCCGACTGTGTATAATTTTATTCACATTGGAAATGCACGCCCGATCTGTGTGTTCGACACCCTGCGCCGCTATCTGGAATACAGAGGCTATCAAGTCACTTTTGTTCAGAATTTTACGGATATCGACGATAAGATCATCAAGCGTGCCAATGAGGAAAACAGCGACTATCTGACTGTTTCCGAAAAATATATTGCAGAATACAAAAAAGACGCAGGCGGTCTGAACGTCAGAGAAGCAAGCGTTCACCCCAAAGCAACGGAAAATGTCGGACAGATCATCAAGATGGTCAAGACGCTGGAAGACAAGGGCTTTGCTTATTCTACAGAATACGGAGATGTCTATTTCCGCACGAACCGTTTTTCGGAATATGGCAAGCTGTCACATCAGCCGCTGGAAGAATTGGAAGCAGGCGCAAGGATCCAGATCGGCGACACCAAAGAAGACCCGATGGATTTTGCACTCTGGAAGGGCGCAAAACCCGGAGAACCGTCATGGAATTCTCCGTGGGGTCAGGGCAGACCGGGCTGGCATATTGAATGCTCCGCTATGGCAAAGCGCTATCTTGGAGAAACCATCGACATTCACTGCGGCGGTCAGGATCTGATCTTCCCGCACCATGAAAACGAAGTGGCGCAGAGTGAGTGCTGCAACGGCGTACCCTTTGCGCACTACTGGATGCATAACGGCTATATCAACGTAGACAACCGCAAGATGTCCAAATCACTGAACAATTTCTTTACCGTAAGGGATGTAGCA
>ONYV01000144.1 GCA_900322105.1 uncultured Eubacteriales bacterium
ACCACAGGTGTTGCTGCTCTCGGTACAGCAGTTGTCGCTACAAAGATGAAGAAAGCATCTAAGTAATTTTTATTACTGCTTTTTCAAAAAAACAACAGCGTGGTGCACATAAGCATTGCGCTGTTGTTTTTTTGTTTCTTTTCAAGGCAGGTTTTTCTTTACCTGAACTGCTGTTTGTGATATACTGTATTTAAGGTAATACCCTATTTTCAGAAAGGAATGACGATCATGAAATTCAAGAAAACACTCTGCGCCCTCATCGCTGCTGTCACGCTTGCCGTACCGATTATCAGCGGATGCAGCAACAGGACTGCGGATACTTACAAAGCCTTCTGGAACAGCGCTCAAAGCGTTTCAGAGCCTTCCACGAAAGAATCTTCCATACCGCCTGCTGATTCTTCTCTCCCCTCTTCTTCACTCCCCGAAGGTTCTCTTTCGGGAGAAACCAACACACCTGCTGTGTGGCAGGCGGAGGATCAGAACGGACATTTGATCTATCTGATGGGTACGATCCATGTGGGGGATGAATCCATTTACAATATGCCCGATTACGTTGAACACGCTTATCAGTACAGTGACGCGATCGCTGTGGAAGCGGATATCTCAGACTATATGTCGGACAACTCAAAAGCCGCCTCTTACGTCATGAAAATGATGTATACCGACGGAACGACCATTCAGGATCATATCTCGCCCGAGGTTTATAACGGTCTGAAAGACCTCATGACAGCAAGCGGAATGTATTCTCCGATGTACGATCAATACAAGCCTTTCATGTGGACGTCGCTGCTGACCATGATGATCGACACACAAAACGGTCTGGACTACTACCACGGCTTTGATCTCATTATGACGAACCGCGCAAAAAACGACAAAAAGGATGTTTTAGAGGTGGAATCCATCGACTTCCAGTTAGACCTTTTCAACAGCTTTTCGGATGAGCTGAATAATCTGATGCTCTCTGAATACCTCAAGCCGAACTACGCCGAAGAAGCTGACAAAGCGACAAAAAACCTTTATGAATGCTGGAAGAAAGGCACTGTTGACGAAACTATGGTGACGGACGGAACGTTTGTGGATATGAACGAAAATGAACAGTCACTCTATGACGAATATAACGAAAAGCTCGTTCTCACCCGCAACCGCTCTATGGCGCAGAAAGCAGAGGAGTACCTCACGTCAGGACAGAAAGTATTCTTCCTTGTGGGCGCACTTCATTTCTACGGCGAAGGCGGTATCATTAACCTTCTCCAAAAGGACGGCTATACCATTACTCCGATCCACTAAAATGAACGTTCCGACATGATCTATCTATAGATCTCACACCTCAAAACCCGATGTATGACGCTTCTGTCACACATCGGGTTTCTTTTGTTGTCCTGCACGGTCATGTTCGCTGCTGATCGTGAAATGAAACGATCATATCTTGCTCGTTGTATCTGTCGTACAAAAGAGTTTTTCTGTATCCGTTGGTTTTACAGTCTGATGCAAAAGACCTGTCAGACCGCGAAAAAAATCCCTGCAAGGAACATCCTTGCAGGGATCATTATCAGAAAGGCATCTCCATCAAACGGGATGATGAAAGATTATTCAGCCTTCTTCTTCTTTGCAGCAAAGAATACTACGCCCAGAGCTGCAACTGCAACAGAAGCAACTGCGATCGGCATGGTAGCGTCGCCGGTCTTAACGTTGTCAGTCGGGTTAACAGGTGTAGGTGTGGTAGAAGTCTGAGTCGGTGTAGATGTGTCTGTAGGAGTAGTATCAGAGGTTACAGGCTCATCAGAAGGCTCTACAACAGAAACGTCCTCGGCGAGAACTTCGGAGATGAACTCGCCGTCATATGCTTTCCACTCGCCGGCGTTGTACTTGAACTTTGTCTTCTCAACGCCTCTGCCTGCCTTTGCAGGTGTAGCCATATCTACAACATAGATCTGACCAGCGTTTACAGCCTGATCAAAGTCGAGGTCAGCTGTCTGATAGCCGATCTCACCGGCTTCGATCTGAGCATCTGACTTACCGCTGCCGAAGATGATCTTCTGAGCGTTGAAAGGAACTCTTGCCTGCCATACATCTGTGCCAGGAACCTGAGTCATCTTTGTGCCGGGGAAGGCAACAGGATGGCTTGCAGGATTGCCGTCAGCGTCAACTTCCTGAACATAACCGTAGTCGTTGTCCTCGAAGTCATAGGTTCTTGCATAGTCCGGATGCCACCAGTAAGCATATACTTCGTCCCACTTTGTTTCGCTGTTGTCGAAGTAGATGTACATATCACGAGTTGTAACAGTTACTTCAGGAAGAGAAGGCTCCTGAGAAGGCTCTTCAGAGGGCTCTTCGGAAGGCTCCTGAGAAGGCTCTTCGGAAGGCTCCTGAGAAGGCTCTTCAGAGGGTTCTTCGGAAGGCTCCTGAGAAGGCTCAGAGGACTCTTCTCCGGGAGTAACAACCTCGAATGTTACAGGCCAGAAATCATAGCCTTCGGCTGCGAAGTTGAAGGCAGCATCGTTAACATAAGAATCAGCATTAGCCTTAGCAGCATCATCAACCTTTGTGGTGTCGAGCTTCACTACGAGCTGCTGACCTTCTTCAACTGTTGCGCTGCAGTTTTTCTGGCTGTTCTGAGTTCTGTCATATTCTTCCTCATAAACGCCCCAGCTGTAATCCCAAGCGCCGTCTGCACGAACCTTGAATTCATAAGAACCTACTGCATCAACAGTAGCCTCATAGATGCCGTCACCGTCATCATCTGTCATGGCAACGTCGCCGCCCCAATCGTTGAAGCCGCCGATCACACCGAAGGTATGCTCAGCCGGAACAAACGCGGGAGCTGCGGATGCGGATGTAGCAGCAACTGTTACGATTGAGCCTACCATTGCAGCGCAGAGAGCTATGCCAAGAATCTTTTTTGTCTGCATGATAATCGTCCTCCTAAAAAATAAAATGTCGTAAAACTCCCTATTGACAGGAATTTTATCTTTAATGATTATAAAACAAAACACCAAAAAAATCAAGTTGAAATAATTTCTTTTCGTTTCAGAATTTTTACAATTTGTCCACAATTTAGTGATTTTCACGAAGTTTTTGCTCCATTATTTTTCTAAAAAAGAATTATATCGAAATTTATTGTGCATTAAAACCATTTTTATCTACCTTTTATTGTGCAATCAATCCCAGCTTTTGGTTACAAATTTATTACAGAGTGTTATATTTCTGTCACATCGTTGTGATATACAGCTGATGTTCATTCGTTTCAGGCTGCCTTTGCCGGATTTTTTCCTTCAAAGCCGCTTTTGAGTTGACAAACCTTCGGGAATGCGGTTATAATGGATATCATCAAAACAACAGAATGGAGCTGCAACATGAAATACTGCACCAAATGCAAAAGGCTGTATACCGATACAAACGAATCTCACTGCACCCTGTGCGGTAAGGCGCTGATCGATAACCCGAACCACTATTCTCCCGTTTATGTCGTCACCGCCAACGGATTTGAGCTGGAACGCATCAAGGCATCTCTCACCGATGCCGATATCCCCTTTTCCGTCAGTCAGACAAGGGACGACACAGGGCTGCAGATCCTCAATGCAGCGCCTCCCGAAAACTCACAGATCTTCGTACCGCTGAGCTTTTACACACAGACTGTTTCCATTCTTTTAGGCATCGGCGCACTAAATCACGCCGACGAGATCAGCGAGCAGGACGAAGAAAAACTGCAGCAGGAACGCAGCGAGCATGAAGAAGAAATGTCACCGAAAAAACGATTCTGGGTCAAACTCCTTTCGATCATCCTTTTTATCGGTATTCTTGCCGCTGTCGTCTTTTTAGCGGACTGGATCGGACATTTCATCAATCCCAATTTTACCTGACAGCAACGCAAAAACAGGTGTATCCGTAATGATCGGGTACACCTGCATTTTTATATTCTGTCACTCATGCCGAAAGATCAGTATTTTGCTGAGAATGACTGACAATCCGTACACTGTTCCGCAGACGGGTCGGGCTCATGCGTTCCGACATGGATCTTGTCAAGTGAACAGTAGTCGCAGTCCCTGCAATGAAATGCGCACTGATCCACGGAACATTGTATGCTTCTGTTAATATTCTCCATCTGAAAGCTCCTTTCATCGTTCCCTGTAGGAACAATAATAGCTTTCCCGAAACAGTTCCGAATATACTTCGGCACAAGTATTTTGCTTT
>ONYV01000259.1 GCA_900322105.1 uncultured Eubacteriales bacterium
AGAAGTTCCATGACATGAGAAAGTAAGCCCAAAGCAGGCTTTTATAGCCTGCGACGGCGATACGAAGAAAGAATACCGATGATTCCCCACAGGGGAGCGGCAGCTTGCCGCCGGCAGCTTGATTATTGAGGAGGGTGGGTGTATAATGGGGGAGAGATGATGGAGAGGAGATGGAGTGTATGGGAGATATATTTGATACGCACGCACATTATGACGATGCGGCTTTTGATGAAGATAGGGACGAACTTCTGCATCGACTGTTTTCGCAGGACGTTTGTGGTATTGTGAATCAGGGAACGAATGCGGAAACCTCTCGTTTCAGCGTGGAACTTGCGCATCGGTATGACGGGATGTATGCCGCTGTCGGACTGCATCCTGAATGCGTAACAGAAAACAGCGTTTCCGAATTGAAAGAGATACGCACACTGTATGACAATAAAAAAGTCGTGGCTGTCGGTGAGATCGGTCTGGATTATTACTATGACGTTCCGAAAGAGTGGCAGAAATACGCCTTTGAAGCACAGTTACAGCTTGCTAATGAACTGTCGCTGCCTGTTGTCGTGCATGACAGAGAAGCCCACAAGGATGTGCTGGACTTTCTGAAACAGTACCGCCCGAAAGGGATCGTACACTGTTTTTCGGGCAGCAGGGAAATGGCGCTGGAGATCGTGAACTTGGGAATGTATATCGGCATGGGCGGCGTTGTGACGTTCAAAAATTCCCGAAAGGCTGTCGAAGTCATTTCTGAAATTCCGCTGACATCCCTCGTCCTTGAAACCGACTGTCCGTATTTGTCGCCTGTGCCGTACAGAGGAAAACGAAATCATTCGGGAATGATCGCATACGTTGCAGAGCGTATCGCGGAGATCAAGGGAATCACCGGGGATGAAGTCCTTTCCGTTACCAAAGAAAACGCAAAAAAGGTTTATCAGATCAGCTAAAAGGAGGCTAAATCGAATGAAAGCATTGATCACGGGCGCAAGCTCAGGCATCGGCAGAGATATTGCAAAGGAGCTTGTGCGTCAGGGATGGGACGTTATCCTCGTTGCCAGAAGAACAGAACGTCTGAGAGAACTGAAAAAGGAATTGGGCGGTCGGACAAAATGTTACCGCTGTGACGTTTCCCATGTGGAGGAATGCGAAATGCTGCACAAGATCGTGCAGGACGAAGACATTGATATGCTCGTCAACTGCGCAGGTTTCGGGCTGTGCGGATTTTTTGACGAAACGGATATGGACACCGAACTGCAGATGATCCAAACCAACGTTACCGCCGTTCATGTGCTGACAAAGCTCTTTTTGAAAGACTTCATCGCAAAAGACAGGGGATATATCCTGAACGTTGCCTCTGTCGCAGGCTTTTTCTCAGGTCCTCTGATGGCGACTTACTATGCGACAAAAAACTATGTTGTCAGTCTGACGGGCGCGATTCGTACAGAACTCAGGCAGAGAGGAAGTCATGTGCAGATCAGCGCTTTTTGTCCCGGACCCGTGGCGACCGAATTTAATGATGTAGCAAAGGTACATTTCTCTGCTGCGCCAATCAGCAGCAAGAGAGCCGCCAAAAGTGCTTTACGCGGCGCATTGAAGGGCAAGCTCTACGTGATACCCTCCATCAAGATCAAAAGCCTGAAATTCGCCAAGCGCATCCTCCCCGATTCCCTCATCACCAACCTCTGCTACCACTTCCAACAAAAAAAATAGCGGCGGCAGATGGAACATTTAATTTTAGAAAGAAGGAACAAGGATGCTTACAGTAAAAAATTCGGAAGTTATGAATCTGCATAATGCGATCAGAGGCGCACGCAATCCACTGAACAGTTGGGCACGCTCTGACAGCAGCTATGACGAAAACGGAAACTATATATTAGGAGAGAATGATCTCTCCCTGGCGATCCGCCTGCGGAAAGCAGGCAGCGACCACAGAAAATTCCTGCGGCAGGTATTTGTCAGTGTGGATATCACCGCACCGATGTATTGGTGGAAAGAATACGATACTTACAAGATCGCTACTGTCGCTAATTCTACCAGCACCATGCACAAGATCACGTCTGCGCCCTTTGAACTGTCGCATTTCAGCTGCGATAAAATGGACGAGCCGACCGTTCAGGTGATGGAATACGTTATCGATCAGTTGGAAGCGCTGCGGCAAAAGTATCTGGAAACCAAAGACAAACAGTATTGGTATGATATCATACAGCTTTTGCCTTCGAGTTACAATCAGATGAGGACCTGCACCTTCAATTACGAAACGCTCATCAATATCTACCACGCAAGAAAAAATCATAAGTTAGACGAATGGCACATATTCTGCGACTATATCCGCTCTCTGCCCTATGCCAAAGAGTTGATCGTGTGTGAAGAATGACGTTCTGCCTGTCAAAGACCCTCTGCGCCGATGCTTTATCGGTGCAGGGGATTTTTTATGCTGTCGGGTGGAACGTATGGCGGTGTGGTTGGAACGATTTTGTGTTTGATACAAATGTTACAAAATTGTGTTACCAATATAAAAATACTGTCATTCAAAATATTCTTGCTGAATGTGCT
>ONYV01000220.1 GCA_900322105.1 uncultured Eubacteriales bacterium
CGAGAAACGGATTGAGACTGTTGGCGGCTACAGTTGGCCGTACCAAATCAAGGACGATGGAACGGCCGAAATCTGGAACAACGGACATTGTGCATACCTCGGTGAGAGCCCTGTCGGCAGCCTACAGGTTCCCTCCACCCTCGACGGACACGTCGTCTCCGCGATAGGCGACGGAGCTCTTGCAAACTTTGCCGCGGTGACGTCCGTCTCCATTCCGTTCTCAGTAACAGCCATCGGTGAAAGGGCTTTCTGGTATTGTACCGAGCTTGAAAGCACAAACTTGCCCGAGGGACTCAGCACGATTCGTCCGTATGCGTTTTTCAATTGTTCAAAGCTCTGCAATATTGTTTTTCCAAAAGGACTGAAAACCATCGGAGGATTTGCTTTTTCGGGCTGCGCAGCGCTGAGTGAAGTAGCTTTGCCTGAGGGAGTGACCTCGATCGGCACAAGCGCTTTTGATGCGACAGAGTGGTACGGCAAACAGTCATCAGGAGAAGTGTATATCGGAAAATATCTTTACCGCTATAAAGGAGCAATGCCGGAGTTTTACCGCGCAGAGATCCCGACAGATACAAAGCTGATCGCAGACGGCGCATTTTCAGGCTGCGAAAACTTGCAGACGGCAGTCATTCCCGAAGGCATTACACGCCTTGGCGCAAGTACCTTTTTCGGCTGTAAAACGCTGCAAACCATCACACTGCCCGAAACACTCAAAAGCATCGGCACACAGGTCTTTTGTCAGTGTACGAAGTTAGAGGAGATCATTATCCCCGAAAAAGTGACGCTGATCGAAAACGGCGCTTTTGCGGAATGTACGGATCTGAAACGTATTGTGATGTTTGACGGCATCCGTCAGATCGGCACGTCTGCTGCGGCAGGCACTTTCAACTCACTGCCGTTTGAAAGCTGCCATAAGTTAGACAAACTCGTATATGTGGGGTCGGAGGAGAGCTTCAAAAAGATCGAAACAGACTCTGTGACACGTTCGGTTTTAGCATCCGTTGCGGTATTTGTTGAACCGAAGGAATACTCACCCGAAAAGATCGCCACCTATGGCAGCGACCGTCCTGCTCATCCCGATCAGACGCCTGATTCTCAGCTTGCGCCGATCATGAAAATGATAGGTGTTGACAATGAGTATGATTTCATGATGCTGATATTCTATGTGATCGTCGGCGTTCTTGTATTGGTGATCGTGATCGCTGTTTTGGTGCATTTTATCCGAAAGAAAAAGCACAAAGAGGAAGCGCAGGATGACGAACCGCAGCTCCCGAAATGGCGCTGACGATCGGTCATATCATAAAACAGAACAGAAAACGCTCCGTTTCGGTTGATCTTTCAGTCGAAACGGAGCGTTTGGTTTGTATAGGTGTCGTGTATGAATGGCAAGAATATATTAGTCCGCAAACATCGGAGTGGAGAGGTAACGGTCGCCTGTATCGGGAAGGAGAGCAACGATCAGCTTGCCCTTGTTTTCGGGACGTTTTGCAAGGATGGTGGCAGCATAAACGGCAGCGCCCGATGAAATGCCGACCAAAAGACCTTCTTTTCTGGCAAGTGTTTTTCCTGTTGCGAAAGCATCCTCATTTTCGATCGTGATGACCTCATCGTAGATATCCGTATCGAGGGTGTCAGGCACAAAGCCTGCGCCGATGCCCTGAATTTTATGCGGACCTGCCTTGCCCTCCGTCAATACCGGAGAACCTGCCGGCTCAACTGCGACGATCTTGACATTCGGGTTCTGCGATTTCAGATACTTGCCGATACCCGATACGGTGCCGCCTGTTCCAACGCCTGCTACGAAAATATCGACTTTTCCGTCTGTATCATTCCAGATCTCAGGACCGGTTGTGTTGAAATGCGCCTGCGGATTGGCAGGGTTCACGAACTGACCGGGAATGAAGCTGTTCGGCAGAGAAGAAGCCAGTTCATTTGCCTTTTCGATAGCGCCTTTCATGCCTTTTGCACCGTCTGTCAGCACTAATTCTGCGCCGTATGCTTTGAGCAGGTTGCGTCTTTCAACACTCATGGTTTCGGGCATGGTGAGGATCACACGATATCCTCTTGCAGCGGCAACAGCGGCAAGTCCGATACCCGTATTGCCGCTTGTCGGCTCAATGATAACAGAATCCTTCACAAGCGTACCTTTTGCTTCTGCGTCGTCGATCATCGCTTTGGCGATCCTGTCTTTGACACTTCCTGCGGGGTTGAAATATTCCAGTTTTGCGGCAATCGTTGCCTGAAGCTTGTTTTCTTCTTGGTAATTTGTCAATTTCAGCAGCGGTGTGCCGCCGATGAGGTCTGTAAGGCTTTCATAAATTTTCATTGTAATTCTCTCCTTAAAAAATCAGATTGATAGATGTATGATATGTTATGCGGCTGTTAGCGGCAACATCGTTCTCCGCTTGGATAAAGTTTCATTTTTCTCACCTTCCGCTTCAAGGCTCCCCCGCGCAAAGACCGCCTTATGGCTTAGCACCGCCGCTGCTTGGGCAGTATCGCACAGGGATTGTACGTCAGCATTTATGTGGAACATCGATACAATCTGACAAAAAATCTACTGCGCATCTGCGGTACTATCTTTGGGTGGTATTCCTTTAATTCTTAGTAAACCTACCAGAACGATAGGTATATTATAGCACGCATCTTTCCCTTTGTCAATGCTTTTATGAAAAATAAGCAGTTTGTTTCGTGATGTCTTGTTAATTGACACATCTCCTTGGCAGGATTATAATAGAGGCAGCGAAAAAATGAAAGGGGACGGAATATGTTTGTTATTGATTGTCATGACCATATTTATATGAAAAGATTAGCGCCGAGAGCGGTAAAGGGGGTCGGTGAATTTTATGACGTTCCGATGGCGTGCGGCGGTATTTCGGACGAGCTTTGTGAGATCGCAAAAGAAAGCCCGATCAAGATGTTTGTCGTCAATGCCGTGGCAATGAACGCAAAGTCTGTTCCGAAGCTGAACGACTTCATCGCAGAGGAATGT
>ONYV01000065.1 GCA_900322105.1 uncultured Eubacteriales bacterium
ATCATCTTCTGCAGGCCGATAGCCCGGCTGATGTCGTCCACAGTCATCACGGGATGTTCTGTCAGGAGCATCACTATCCGCATCTCGTTGTCGGTAAGGTCTGTCAGCTCTCCTGAGAAATCGGGATGGATGGAGACTGCCGACTCGCTGGCCAGCCGGAAGGCGGTGGGCAGCGCAATGGACATGACATCGCCCACGTAGCACATGTAGTAAGCGGCAATCCATTCCCAGAACTTCAGTTGGTTCTCATCCACAATGGGTTCGATGTCGAGTATCGACAGCACATATTTTACCGTGTAGTGCGGCACTTCCTGGTGCACTCGCCGCACCACAGCGCTGTACAGTCGCTTGGGACCGAACTGCACCACCACACGCTGCCCCACGCGGATGGCATCGTTATACTCCTGCGGCACACGGTAGGTATAGGTGTCGTGGATGTGAAGTGGCAATATGACATCGACAAAAAAAGTTTCCATTTTCGGCCTGCAAAAGTACGAAATTTTTCTTTCTTGCGTTACTTTTAAAAACAGAAAATAATGAAAAATGAAAAATGAATAGTGAATTCTATTCACAATTTCACAATTCACAATTCACAAAATTTCAATTTTCAATTTTCAATTCTCATGACAAACACCAGCCCCCATATTATCGTCGCCGTCACCAACGACTTGGTCACCGACCAGCGCGTGGACCGCACCTGCCGCGCCCTTGCCGCCGACGGCTGGCGGGTCACCCTCGTGGGGCGCCGGCTGCCACACAGCCCCGAGCTTGCCCCGCGCGGATATGCCGTGCGTCGCATGAGGCTCCTCTTCCGCCGCTCGGCTGCGTTCTATGCCGAATACAACATCCGCTTGTTTCTGCTGCTGCTCTTCAGCCGTGCCGACGCTGTCTTCTCCAACGATACCGACACCCTTGCCGCCTGCTGTCTGGCCGCGCGCCTGCGCCGCAAACCTCTCTACTACGATGCTCACGAACTTTTCCCAGATGTGCCCGAGCTGCAGGGGCGCCCACGTGTACAGGCAGTGTGGCGGTGGATAGAACGCAAAGCACTGCCGCATGTGAAGCACGCCTTCACCGTCAGCCAGAGCGTTGCCGATGAATACCGCCGCCGCTACGGCATCGACATGACAGTAATCCGCAACGTCCCAGACAGAATTGAGAATGGAGAATTAAGAATGGAGAATTTGCTGCCGCACCAGGATAATAACGCCACATGCGACACGCCATCTCAACTCTCAATTCTCAATTCTCAATTCTCAATTCTCCTCTATCAGGGTGCGGTCAACATCGGTCGCGGTATCCGCGAGATGATTGACGTGCTCCAGTATCTGCCCGACTGCCGCCTTGTGGTGGCGGGCGACGGCGACCTGCTGGAGCAGATGAAGGCCTATGCCGCCGCCCAGCCTTGGCACGACCGGGTGGTATTCCTCGGCCGTGTGCAGCCCGACCGGCTGTGCTCTCTCACCGCCCAGGCCTCCCTGGGGCTCTGTCTGCTCGAAGACCTGGGGCTCAATTACCGCTATTCGCTGCCCAATCGTATAGCCGACTTCGCCCATGCCGGAGTCCCCGTCCTGGCCACCGACTTCCCCGAAATACGCAGTGTCATAGAAGAGTACGGCACCGGCACCCTCGTTGAGCCCCTGCCCGCAGAAAAGGAAGGCGATGCCTACACGCAGTATATCGCCCGCCTGGCCGAAGACGTCCTAGTCGCGCTGCGCTATTGGCACGAACTGCCTGCAGAAGAGTACCGCCGTCGTTTCGCCCGTGCAGCCGACGAACTCAACTGGCAGCACGAGCAGAAAAAGCTCCTCACCGCCGTGCATCGCCCCCGCTGACCCGCCGTCCTTCCTCCGATGTAACGCGGTTAGTTTTTTTATTATGAAACATACTTTCACCTTTCTTCCTTTCTTATAGTTTAACCCAAATCGGTCATTAGGCCGACATTTATATCCTTTCTTTTTCAGGTCTCTTTATGCCATATCAGCATTTCTTTATGTTCCATGACGTTACATGGGCTCGGCAGAGCAAGCACGCTTCCTCTGCTCTCACTTTGCGTAACGTTCGACATCTTGTCCATATTCCAGTCTCGCCGTAGCCCGCTACGTCTTCGCCAGCGATATGGCCGATCTGCTCGAAACAAATACTAATCTGGCATGAACCCTAACGACCGATTTGGGTTTATTGACTGTTAGTTTCTTCTGGACAATATGTATATGGAATGGACTGTATATGGCGTTTCAGCTTTGGAAAGACTGACTCTCGGTAACCCCGTACGCCAGTGTGGGGTTGAATGCGGTGGGAGAGGAAAGACGTGCCGAAGGCACACGCTCTCAAAGCTTCGGGGCATTAATGGTGGCATTCCTAAAAAAAAGCCCTATGCTGTGCAATAATTAACTTAAAAAGTCGTTATGGGGATGTATTATTTTAAACTGACATGATATACGAACTGCTATTGATCCTTTACTTTGTGGGCTGTATCGCAGGCCTATGGTTTGTGTTTAAGAAGGCGGGCGAGAAGCCTTGGAAAGCCCTTATCCCAATTTACAACATTGTGGTGTGGATTAAGATTTGCGGCAAGGACTGGAAATGGTACATCTATTTCTTGATTCCTGCCATCAATGTGTTTGTGTTTTTGCTGCCGCAGCCTGCTGCGCCGATCATCATCGCTGCTGCTAAAGCTGCTGTCAGAATTTTTACGATTGTTTTGTTCATATTCGTCATACTCCTTTTTAGTTCGTTATTGTATCTCGTGTTTTGTTTGCGATATTGATATGATAGCTCACGAAGGTGACTGTAAAATGACTGTTTGAAATATTCTTGAAACATTCAGTCCGCTGCGCTGAAACCAACGAGTATTTCGGCAAGTATCAGTCCGGGCAGACCCAAAAACACGTTGAGCAGCAGCATACTTCCGAACAGCGACGGGAAATCTGCTGCGGTAGGAGAGCCGATAAACTGCTGAAACATCATATTCAGAAACGCCGTCAGAGAGGAAATGCAAAAGGCAAAGACGATCGCAGACACATTTGCGATCAGATACCTTGAAACAGCGTGAATATAGCTGTACTTCCTGATACGGTCAGCCACATACAGCCCGATCAGCGCTCCCGGGAAAAAGACGGTATAATGAAACATCGGCAACAGGTTGCCGAGAAGCATCAGTAACGTTCCCAGAGCGCATCCTGCAAGGGCTGCTTTCAGTCCGACCATAGTCAGCGCGCTGACAGGCTGTTCCTTTCGGATGTGTTCTCTCCATTCCTGCTGCATCCTGACCGTCATTTCTCTTTGCGATTCCATCCTTTTCTCCTGCAGCTTGTCCATCTCATCGCAAAGACAGCAGACTGTCCGTATAGTCCCGTTATACCGTCTCAGCGTCACCTGTCCGACCCTGCCGCAGCACATACAAACAGGCAGTAGCTCATATTGCTCCTGCGCTTTGTGCAGAATGCTTTTGATCGTCTGAAGGTTCTCCCCAACGGTTTCTTCTGTTCTGCCGCTGCTGCAAAAGGTGATGACCCTGTCGGAAAACTTCACCGCAAGACCTGTGCCTTTCGCCTGACGTTTCAGGTAATCATCGATTTCTCTTTCATAGTCAACCAGCGGAGAAGCGCACGGCACTGTCAGTCCGAATCCGCTTTCGCTCGGTTCTGCGATCATATTCAGATCGTCCAGCTTCCTGACAGCGCACCCTGTCCCTATCGCCTGAAATCCTGCTTCTGTCAGAATTTTTTCATACACCATATCATTCACCCTTACAGTAAAGTTATACTATTATCATTTGTTGTATATCACAAAGTATAACCGGGCAAAGTGACTGTAAAGTGACTCCTGCCATTCCAATAACCGATACTCCCGTGCTTATTGCCGTATCATTCTCCGAAAAATGCCCCGAACTCCCCGATCGGTACTTTCTGCAAAAAGCACTCTCCGATCTTTTTCAGAAAAACAAAATTGATGCTTTTGCCTGTACTTTTCTTGTCGCCCCTCGTTGCCGCAAGGATATCCTCCAGCGGATAGTTTCCGTCTGTCGGCAGACCGTATTTTTTCAGCAGGTTTTGCAGACGCTCACTGCTGCCCTTTTCCGTCATGCCCTTTGCTTCGCTAATGCGTGTCAGTATCATGCTCCCTGCCGCTACTGCTTCGCCGTGCGTCATGCCGCTGTAATCATTCAGCTTTTCAAGGGCGTGACCGAAAGTATGTCCGAAATTCAGGATTGCTCTTTCGCCCGTATCACGCTCATCATGTTCTACCACATCACGCTTGATCGAAACGCATTCATAGATCAGATCGTCGATAAAGTCCTTTGCGTTTTCACGCTCCAGCCGCTCAAACAGCGCTTCACTTTTAATACAGCCGTATTTTACTACCTCCCCCAAGCCGTCACGGAAGAATGTATCGGGCAGGGTATTCAGCGTTTCAGGGTCGATCAGAACAAGGATAGGCTGCCAGAATGCGCCGACTAAATTCTTGCCTGTGGGAAGATCCACTCCCGTCTTGCCGCCGACAGAGGAATCCACCTGTGACAGCAGACTGGTCGGTATCTGTACAAAGTCGATGCCCCTGAGATAGCTTGCCGCCGCAAATCCTGCCATATCACCCGTCACACCGCCGCCCAGCGCAACCACGATATCCGTTCTTGTCAGGTTATGCTCATAAAAATGCGTGTACATCTTTTCTATCGTACCAAGGCGCTTGTTTTCTTCCCCTGCCGGAAACACAAACACAGACGTATCAAAGCCGTGTTCGGTCAGCGTCTTTTTTACCGTATCCGCATACAGCACCGACACATTGCTGTCGCTGACGATCACTGCGCGGATCGCCTTTGTCAGCGGACGGATATATTCGCCCGCATTTTTCAGGATATCATGTCCGATCAGGATATCATAACTTCTGCCTGTTTTCACATGAACCGTTTTCATTCTCCGAGCGCCTCCTTAATGACCCTTGCCTGATGCAGCAGCGCGGCAAGCTCTTCTCTGTCACCTTTTTCAATGCCCTCTTTGATCTCTTTCAGATTGTCAATGAGCGTCTGTATCTCCAAAAGCAGCGGTTCTTTGTTTTCGATAAACAACTCCGACCACAGCGATGCGTTGATGTTCGCCACTCTTGAAACATCACGGTAGCTGCCTGCCGAAAAGCCCTCATGCTTCGGACACTGCGGACTGAACACATAAGCGCACGCCAGCACATGAGGAAGCTGAGAGGTAAAAGCGATCATCCTGTCATGTTCTTCAGGCGTTGCATATACCACCCTGCCGAAACCGATCTTTTTTGTCAGGTCAGCCACACGCTTGACTGCCTCGGCAGGCGCATCTCCCGGTATCAGAATGGCGCTTGCGTTCAAAAACAGATCCGCATCCGATACGTCAAAGCCGTTTTTCTCCTTGCCTGCCATCGGGTGAAAGCCCACAAATGTAAAACCATGCTCTTTTGCAAGGGATGACAGCTTCGGGCATATCTCCGATTTGATGCCGCTGGTATCGGTCACGATACATTTTTTGCCGATAAATTCCGCATGGCTTTTCACAAACTCTACCGCCGCATCGGGGTACATCCCCAAGATCAGCATATCCGCCGTTTTCAGGGTCTCATTTGTTCCGACGCCGTCGATTGCGCCGCACTCCAGCGCTTTTGCGAGCGGCGCTTTGCTGCGGTTGATGCCGTAGATCTCATGATCCGTATATTTCTTAAGCGCCTTAGCGATCGAACCGCCGATAATGCCAAGTCCTGCTATTACGATCTTCATAGTGTTTTCGGTGTGATAAGCCGTGACTAAAACACAGCCTTCTCCGCCGAACCCCCTTTCCAAACTTACTTATCTGTTATATCACGATATTCTGTGAATCGCTTTGCCGATACATCCTGCCGCCTGCATTCCTGAACTTTGTTACGATTCTGTCTGTTTCGGTTTTGTTACCAAAACGCTTTCGCCGTAGGAATCAATGACAACGACCGCAGGGAAATCCTCTACGGTAAAGCGGTAGATTGCCTCCGTTCCGAGATCCTCATACGCCAGCAGCTCGGATTTTTTGATACTTCTTGAAATCAGCGCCGCTGCGCCGCCGATTGCGCCAAAATATACTGCGCCGTTTTGTTTCATAGACGCTATGACCTCATCATTTCTTGCACCCTTGCCGATCATGCCTTTCAACCCTCTGTTCAGCAGCGCAGGCGTATATTTGTCCATACGGTAGCTGGAAGTAGGACCGGCAGGTCCCACCGCATGACCAGGCTTTGCAGGCGCAGGTCCTACATAGTAGATCACCTCTCCCTGAATCTCCACGGGCAGTTCTTCACCCTTTTGTATCAGCTCATACAGCCGCTTATGTGCAGCGTCCCTGCCCGTGATCACCGTACCTGTCAGCAGCACGCTGTCGCCTGCATGAAGGTCTTTGATGACCTCATCCGTCAGCGGCAATATTATTTTTTTCATTGTCAGTCACCTCTGTCGTTAATCCGTGCCTTTGCTTGAAGGCATCCTGTTTGTTTTATTCCTGTCAGATCACCGCTTCTTTATGTCTTGCGGCATGGCAGCAGATAATCCTGTTTTGTTGATCTCTGTGAGCAGTTCCTCTTCCAGCGATGCATAGCGGCTGTCGGGATGACGGGTATTGATCGGACGGAGCGTTGCTTTTTTGGCAAGCATAGCGGCTTTTTCAAAGCTGCCGCCGATCCCCACGCCGACCACGATCGGCGGACAGGGATTCGGACCTGCATAGTTTACCGTGTCCATAATAAACTTCTTCACCCCATCAAGACCTGCGGAAGGCGTCAGCATTTTGACAGCCGACATATTCTCACTGCCAAAGCCCTTGCAGCCTGCCAATATCCTGATACGGTCGCCCTTGACGATGGTGGTATAGATGATCGCAGGGGTATTGTCCTTTGTGTTCACCCTGTCAAACACAGGATCGTCCACAACGGATTTGCGCAGATATCCGTCAATATAAGCTCTGCGAACGCCCTCCTGTACGGCTTCTTCAAAGCTGCCGTTTTCGATCACGACTCTTTCGCCGTATTCCACAAACAAGATCGCCATGCCCGTATCCTGACACATCGGCACTTCCTCATCTGCGGCGATCTGATGGTTTTCCAGGATCTGTCCGATCACGTTTTTAGCGGTATCGGAGGTTTCCCTGTCCATCGCCTTTTTCAGTTCCTCTGCAATATCGTTTCCGATATGGTAGTTCATATCCATAAACAGCGTTCTGACCGTTTCGGTGACCGCTGCCGCATCAATGCTTCTGATCTCCATATTCCTGCTTCCTTTCTTCATGTCATCGGTGATTTGTCAGATATTTCATATCATGCATCAGTGAAATGCTTTGTCTCCTATTATACCGCAAACTCCTTATTTTTCAATGCTTTTTCCATCAATCATTTTCTAAAAAAAAGCGGAATGCTCCGAGCAAATTCATTCAATTTCCGAATCAGACAGCTTTTTGCAAAACAAAACAGCAGGTACGTTTCCTGTCCATTCAGAAAAACACACCTGCTGAAAATTGATAAAATTGTTGCTCACACTTTACGGCGATCTGCGCAGGAAACCCTGAACCGCAGCCGTAATGCTTTTTGCATCAATACTGCTTGCCCCAGAACACCATATGCTTGGCAGGCTTGCCGCAGCACACGCAAACATCACTGAGCTTTTCTTCTTCAAAGGGAATGCAGCGTGATTTTACACCGCCTGTT
>ONYV01000270.1 GCA_900322105.1 uncultured Eubacteriales bacterium
ACTCTTTTAGAAATAACTTGCAAGTTAAATCTTTAATGCAATAAAGCAACAGTTCTGTAGATGTAAGCCCAAAGCAGGCTTTTATAGCCTGCGACGGCGATGCGGAGAGAGTATACCGGTGATTCCACAATCGGGAGCGGCAGCTTGCCGCCGCAGGCTCTGCGCCGCTATTTATAGTATGCATTCGGCTAAGACTTGTGCGATGGGGTCACGGATGACGATGTCTGCTTTGGTGTCGTAGATCGTGGCGGACTTGTTCAGCAATACGATCTTTCTGCCGTTAAAATAGGACAGGAACCCTGCCGCAGGATAGACGTTCAGAGATGTGCCGCCGATGATGAGGACATCCGCTCCGGAGATCGCTTTTACAGCGCCCCGAACCGTTTGATCGTCCAGCCCTTCCTCATACAGCACCACGTCAGGCTTTATCACGCCGCCGCAGCTGCATTTCGGAATGCCTTTGGAGTTTTCTATTGCTTCCAACCCGTAGAATTTGCGGCACTTCATGCAGTAATTCCGCATGATCGAGCCGTGCAGCTCATAAACCGTTTTGCTGCCTGCCGCCTGATGCAGTCCGTCTATGTTCTGTGTGACGACTGCTTTCAGCTTTCCCTGCTGTTCCAGCCGTGCCAGAGCGATATGCGCACGGTTCGGCTTTGCGTCTTTGCAGATCAGCTTGTCACGGTAGAAATCATAGAAATCCTCTGTCCGACTTATAAAAAAACTGTGGCTGAGGATGGTTTCGGGCGGATACTTATATTTTTGATGATACAGACCGTCCACGCTCCTGAAATCGGGAATACCGCTTTCTGTCGAAACGCCTGCGCCGCCGAAAAATACGATATTGTCACTGCTTTCGATCACTTCTTTGAGTTCTTCATACATACTTCTTTCCTCCTTCCGATCATGCCACTCTGATCTGTATCGTCACTTTCAGATGATCCCTGAGTTTCCAGTCCTTAACGCCGTAGCTGACACGGTAATTACCCTGAGGGAGATTGTCCCCGACAAGGTCGAAGATCTCCTGCTGTGAAAGAGTGGTTTTGCAGAGCATGACAAAGGTATTGCTGAATTTGACATTCAGGTTGGAAATGGCGGTTTTCATCTCGTTTTCGTTTTGGTACAGGGTCGTTGTCGGGATGCTGCGCTGTTCCTCTTTGAGCAGGACGGGCAGCAAAAGATCAACGGGCTGAGGTGTGCTGCAGGTGTTTTTGCCGCTTTGCGCAGTATGGTTGAGATCCATCAGGCTGTCGGGGATCAGGAAATATTCATAGCTGCGGTTGTCACCGTAGCCGTCAGGCACAACAGGATCGTCCCACGTTACATCTATATTATACCATTTTCCGTCCACCTTGACCTGATTCCATGCGTGCTTTTCGGTGTTGCCGGAAGAATTCGTCGCAAGACCCGTGACACGTACCGCACTCAGTCCTGCGCGCTGACACAGCAGCAAAAACGCTCTCGAATAGCCGTCACACACTGCCACATGAGTATCAAACAAGCCTTCCGCCGTATAGGAAGTCGCTGCTTTGGAAGAAGCGGTATCATAGCGGACGTTGTTCAGCATCCAGTCGTGGATCGCTTTTACTTTGTCATATTCTCCCATATCGGAAGTGATGATCTGCCCGATCACGGCATCTGCTTTTTTGTCAAGCGCCGAATCCGACACCGTGAGCGAAAATGTTTTGGACGATACTGCGCCGCTGCTGTCCTTGACTTTGATGAGGATAGTGTATTTTCCTGCCGCCTGCATGGTGCAGGTCAGCTTTTGCGTACTGCTGTAGGAATGCATCACCGTCCATTCGGGGCGCACGTCCGACTGATAGGAAAAGGAATAGGTATAGGGCGCAAGACCGCCGCTTGCTGCGCCTGTGAGGGTAACGGAAGTATTCACGGCGATGGAGGATGCAGAGATCTTTGATTCATTCACGAGCTTTGGCACGACCTGCAAAGAGAACGTCTTTTTTTCAATTGCGCCGTGGCTGTCCTTGACTTTTATCATCAGCTCATAATCTGTCACGGAAGCAGGCTTGAAAGAAGCTGTTTTACTGCTGCTGTAATTGCTGATCGTCACCCATGAAGCGGCGCTTTTCTTTTTCCGATAATAGGCATAGGTATATGTGCCGCTGCCGCCCTTTGCCGAGGCTTTGAGCGTGACGGAACTTCCCTTTTGCAAAACACTGCCGCTGATGCTGCTCTGATTTTGCAGGGTGGGCGATACTTTCAGCTGCATTTGTTTTCTCAGTATCTTACCGGTGCTGTCCTTGATGTCGACACGAACGAGATAATCTACCGCCGCAGCAGGGGTGATCTTCACAGAGGCGGCTGTGCTGTAGCCTTTGGCGGTCGTCCATTTTTCCGCAGACACTTTTTTGTAGTAATATGCATACATGACCT
>ONYV01000048.1 GCA_900322105.1 uncultured Eubacteriales bacterium
AACCTTGCTTATCAGAAAAATGTTTTTGTAAGATACACAACAGACGGTTGGAAGACCAGCAAAGACGTTCAGATGAGCTATTCCGCTACAAACAGCAACGGTACAGAAACATGGACAGCTCAGCTTGATGTTGCAGACACTTCTTCTCAGGGAAATTTCGAGTATGCGATCTGCTATCAGGTAAACGGTACAGAATACTGGGCTAACAACTTTGGCGCAAACTACAACGGTACATACTACATCTACCGCTAATCATCTTCGTGTTCTCCATTCATTAAAATGTGTGTGAAATAAAAGCTGTCGGACAGATCATTTTCTGCCCGGCAGCTTTTGTCAGGGTCGGGGGGACTTTTGCGAAAAAGTCCCCCCGACACCCCCGAAAACGTGCATTTTTGGTTTCGTTTGAACTGTCAGTTCTTACCCTATGTTGTATCAGAGAGATACATTTTTCTATGTGGGAAAATCCTTTCAAAAACGCTTTGTGAAACAGTCCCCCCGACACCCCCGAAAACGTGCATTCTTGGTTTCGTTTGAACTGTCAGTTCTTACCCTAAGGTTCGGAGGGTGCGGATGTCCCGTGGACATCTTTGCCGCAGGCAAAAGCACCGACCGAGCCGACAGGCGAGACCGGAGTCCTCTGACACTTTTGGATGTTGGACATTGACAAATGGGATGGTTTTCTTATAAAATGATATAAAAACCTTGGCTGGAGGGATCATCATGTTTGAAAATAATGAACGTGTACAAAGAGCGCTTTTGGTCGGGATAGATACAGGAGAATATGATGCGGAAAGTTCTATGAATGAGCTGTATGAACTGACGGAAAGCGCAGGCGCAGAGCCTGTGATGAGTCTGATTCAAAAACGTGACAAACCGGACGGCGCAACCTGTGTCGGATCGGGAAGGATCGAGGAGATCAAAGAGCTCTGCGTTCAGCATGAGATTGACTTTTTGGTGTTTGATACCGAACTGACCCCGACACAGATCCGTAATATTGAAACCGCAACGGACGTGCGTACCATTGACCGCACTATGCTCATACTCGACATTTTTGCGATCCGCGCTAAAACAAATGAAGGTAAACTGCAAGTCGAGCTGGCACAGCTCAAATATCTAATGCCAAGACTGTCGGGCAAAGGAAAGGAAATGTCACGTCTGGGCGGCGGTGTTGGCACAAGAGGTCCGGGCGAAACAAAGCTCGAAACTGACAGACGGCACATCCGCCGCAGGATCGAGTATCTCAAAGAATCTCTTGAAGAAATGGCAGGACGCAGAAACAGACACCGTGAGCGCCGCAAGAAAACAGGCGTGATCACTGTGGCGATCGTGGGATATACCAACGCAGGAAAGTCTACACTGATGAACACGCTGACGCAGGCAGGCGTATTGTCAGAGAACAAGCTGTTTGCAACACTCGACCCGACTTCAAGAGCGCTCGAACTGCCAAGCGGCGTGTCTGTCATGCTGATCGACACAGTCGGACTGGTGCGGCGTTTACCGCATCATCTGGTCGAAGCGTTCAAGTCGACTCTGGAAGAAGCGGCGGATGCGGACATCATTCTGAATGTCTGTGATGCCTCAAGTGAAGAATACCGTCTGCATCTGGACGTGACCACCTCTTTGCTGCGAGAGCTTGGCTGTGAAGATAAGCCGATCCTGCCTGTATATAACAAATGTGATCTGGTCGCAGATCAAAACGATATCCCTCATGAAAGCGGCAGCATCCGCATTTCTGCGAAGTCAGGGGTCGGGATCAATGCTCTTTTGAAGGCGGTAGACGATCATCTTCCGGTGAAGCTGCGGCATTTCAGGCTGTTAGTGCCGTTTGATAAAGCGTCTTTGATCGCCACCTTAAGAAATAACGGCGCACTGAGATCGGAAGAATACACAGCCGAAGGCATCCTCTGCGAAGCGCTGGCGGAAGAACCGCTCTGGCATTTGCTTACACCTTTTGAAACGAAGGAATAATGTCATAAAAGATACTATTGTGCAACTTTGGTATATATTCGCCATACAAAAATGATTGACATAAAATTGAGAATGAATTATAATAATATGAGGTATCAAGTCGGATCTTTTGTTAAATCATAGGGCAAAACATCCGACAAGTTATTTTTAAGGGGTAGAGTTAGCTATGATGATATTTAATTCACGGGATACTGCATTCAGAAATCCGACAGGCGCGGTCACTTTTGGAACAAACATCCATTTTCGGATCGTTCTGCCAAGAGATCTGGGCTGTTCAAGAGCAGTACTGCTGGTGAAGGACGATCGTTTCGGAGATACTCTCGTCAACGGAATGTTCTGGGCCGGGATGGTCGGCGATGACCATGAACAATGGGAATGTGACCTGAATATCGACAGAGTTGGTCTGTATTGGTATCATTTCGGGATGGAAACACGCTACGGCAGACGGTACATCATGAGAGGCTACGGCGGAGACGGCTATATTTCCGACAACGACCATGAAGCTCGCTTTCAGCTTACCTGCTATGAAAAGGATTTTCAAACACCGTCGTGGCTGCCCGGCGGAATTATGTATCAGATCTTCCCTGACCGTTTCTATTTTTCAGGAACAAAGAAAAAGGGAGTTTATCCTGACAAGAAGCTCCAGACAGACTGGTATCAAATCCCTGACTGGCGGCCGAATGAGATCGGCATGATCACTAATTCCGACTTTTTCCAGGGAGATCTCAAAGGCATCACCATGAAGCTGCCCTATTTGCAGAGTCTTGGCGTTACCTGTATCTACCTGAACCCGATTTTTGAAGCCTACAGCAACCACCGCTACGACACGGGCAACTATGAAAAGATCGACCCGATCCTCGGTACGGAGGATGATTTTGTCGAGTTATGTCAGGAAGCCAAAAAACTTGGTATGCATATCATCAATGACGGTGTGTTCAGTCATACGGGAAGTGACAGCATCTACTTCAACCGTCAGCACCGCTACAAGTCTTTGGGCGCTTATAATTCCACAGAGTCCCCGTATTATACGTGGTATAAATTTATCGAATGGCCGAACATCTATAATTCATGGTGGGGATTTGATACCCTTCCGGAAGTGGAGGAACTTTCTACTTCTTTTAACGAATACATCAACGGCGAAAACGGTATCATCCGCCGCTGGATCCGCAAAGGCAACAGCGGATGGCGGCTGGATGTTGCTGACGAGCTGCCCGATGAGTTTATCGAATACATCCGTGAAGCCGTCAAAGCAGAAGACCCCGATGCGCTTTTGCTGGGCGAAGTGTGGGAAGATGCCTCCAACAAGGAAAGCTACGGTTCACGCAGACGTTTTCTTTACGGCAAAGAGCTTGACAGCGTGATGAACTATCCCTTCCGTGATGCGATCCTCGGTTTTCTGGACTGCGGCGACGGACGTGATATGCTTGAGATCGTGCTGAACGTTCTTGAAAACTACCCCCGCCCTGTTATCCGTTCGCTGATGAACCTGCTTGGCACACACGACACCGAACGTGTCATCACCCTTCTTGCAGGCGAAAGACAGCACGGCAGAGGACGTGAATGGCAGGCAGCAACAAAGATGTCTCCCGAACAGCGTGCGTATGGGCTGAAACGCATGACGCTTGCCAGCGGTATTCTCTATACCCTGCCCGGTGTGCCATGCATTTATTACGGTGATGAAGTCGGTGTAGAGGGTTACAAAGACCCCTTCAACCGTGCGACTTTCCCCTGGGGAAAAGAAGACAAGGACCTGCTGGACTGGTACCGCCGTTTGGGCGAGATGCGCCATGAATGCACCTGTCTGACAGACGGCGACCTCATCAACTTCGGCTCTTCAGGAAGAACGATGGGATATATCCGTCAGGATGACAAAGAAATGCTGCTCTGTGTTTTCAACGCCGCAGATTACGATATCGAATTTCGTGTGCCGCAGGAATTTGTCGGCGGTAAAACTTACATGGACACCATGCTCAAAGATGATGTTCTGCTGATGCCGAAAAATTCATGTGCCTTCGTCAGAGCAGAAGTCCCCGAAAAGCCTGTACCCGTTGAGGAAAACTCTGATGATACGGCTGCCGCAGAAGACAATGATACGGAAAACGATATGCACTTGAGTCCTGAGATCAACCCCGAACCCGAAATTTCTGACATTCTTGTTTCGGATTAAAATGAACCAATATCGTTTTGCTTTTTGCGATTCCATATACAAAAACCGCACGACTTTTTGCCGTGCGGTTTTTATTTTGGCAGTGAGCAGGATGTTTGATTTTGATGTACATTTTTGGACATGATCGTCAATACAGGATCAAAGTAAATATCACCCAAACACAAAAACACCTCTCCGAGGGGGCGGAGAGGTGTTTTTGTTGTGATCAAAATGAAAGAGAAAGAGAGTGATTATGCCTGCTCTTCCTTCATTTTTGCAAAGCATTCGCTGCAGTATACAGGGCGATCTTCACGGGGCTTGAAAGGAACTCTTGCTTCTTTTCCGCAAGAAGCGCAAACAGATGTGTACATCTCACGTTCCGGCTTCTGAGCGTTCTTTCTTGCGTCACGGCAAGCCTTGCATCTCTGCGGCTCATTCTCGAAACCTTTTGATGCATAAAATTCCTGTTCGCCGGCGGTGAATACGAATTCCGCACCACATTCCTTGCAGATCAGAGTCTTATCTTCGTACATTGTTTTTACCTCGCTTTGGTATAATAAAATTTCGCCCTTGGACGGAATTGCACCGCCACCTTTGATTTTACAGAGAAATTCAACGCTCTCCTAATATAAGCTACACGGGCATATGTTCAGCAGGAACGCTCACCGTTCCCGCAGCTTTCTGCGAACACGCTGCATGGCATTGTCACAGGATTTTCGGCTGATGCCGAGAAAAGACGCTGTTTCGTCATACGTCATTCCCGAAAGATAGCAGTTCAGCACAGAGGATTCTGTTTTTGTCAGGTGCTTTTCAAGATACTCCTCCAACTGACGGAGCGACTCACGATCGATCAGCGCATTTTGAGGATCAGTTTCAGGAAGATCGGGAAGATGCTCGGCTTCTTCGATCGGCGCAATAGAGACCTTGCTCTGATGAACGCCGCTGTTTTCACGCCGTACCGCAGAGATCATCCTGTTGCGGATACACACCTCGGAATAAGTGCGGAAAGACGCTTCTCCGTCTTCGTCATAAGACATCACCGCTTGATGCAGAGCGATCAGCCCTTCCTGCATCAGATCGTCCATTTCTGCGCCTGATGAAACCAAAACAGACGCTCTTTTTCTGATCGTCAGAAAGCACCGTTCTGACAGCTTGCGAAAAGCGGCATCATCGCCTGCTCGGGCACGTCTGACAAGCTCGGTATCACTCAGTGTGTTCAGTTCATCCACCTTGTCAGTCCTGTGCATCTTGCCACCTCATCCACTGCTATACTATACATCATACACCATTTTTCCACGATAGTCAATATTTTTTTAACCTTAAATTACCAGTTTTTTATTATTTTTTTGTCGTTTTAAGCACAAATGTGTTATTTTTTTGAAACAAAAATGTAGGATGTGAATAAACTGATTTTTCACAATCCGTTTCTCACCAATAAACGATCCCACTTGTGCGACAGAGGGACTGCGTCAGCGCCAAAGGAAATGTCTTTTGGTACTGCCGCAGCCGATCATCACTTGTCACTGTACAGACGATCAGAAACTGTCGTCATAGGCATTGTCATCGTTATCAGGAAAAACTGCGTCCACAAATTCACTCTGGCGCATCTTCATGCGGATACGATCCTTTTCGATCCATTCCGAAAGCGCTTCCTTAAACTCTCTTGAATGCTTGATGTTCTTGATCACCAGCACAGGATTGGTTTTGTCGTGGGCATGAACCGTGATCGTACCAAGTCCGAACAGCTTCTGGAACAGCGCTCTTGAGTAGGTAACGTCCACCACACGGTAAAGCAGCACTTCGTTTTCTATGCTTTTGAGCAGTCCCTGCTCGATCACCAGTTTCTTTGCAAACAGACTGTATTTCGTAAACGTCCAGGGGATGCCGAAGAACCCCCAGCGTTTTCTTTCTCTCATGATCAGTTCATTTTCATTTTTATTCTCAGCCATTGTGTTTCTCCTTCAAATTTGTTATTTTTGATAAGTAGTAACGATCAATCTCCAAAACAAATTCCGATCGATTTGGCGGCTTTGACGGTCTTGCAGTTCTGGGGTACTTCCTTGAGCTTGCCTGCAACTTCCGAAAGCGGTACAGGAACAACTTTTCCGTTGACCATGCCTGTCATGAATCCGTACTTCTCTTTGATGATATATTTTGCAGCGGCTGCGCCGAACATGGAGGTAATAAAACGATCATAAGCGCAGGGACTGCCGCCTCTCTGGAAGTGTCCCGGAACGGTTACTCTCGTCTCCTGACCTGTTGCTTCCTCGATCTCATGAGCGATCTTATAAGAAATGGACGGATACATCAGATTCGCCATTGCTTCTTTCTTTTCCTTCTTCGGCATCGCTGCGATCTCCTTCGACACCGCGCCCTCTGCAACCGCCAAGATAGAGAATGTCTTTCCGCTCTTGGTGCGTGCTTTGATGTATTCGATGACCTTTTCGATATCATAGGGGATCTCAGGGATCAAAATCACGTCTGCGCCGCCTGCAATACCTGCATGAAGTGTCAGCCAGCCTGCCTTGTGTCCCATACATTCCACGATAAATACACGTCCGTGTGAGGTCGCTGTCGTATGGATGCAGTCGATCACGTTTGTCGCAATGTCTACCGCACTCTGGAAGCCAAAGGTCACATCCGTTCCCCAGATGTCATTGTCGATCGTCTTTGGAAGTGTGACAACGTTCAAGCCCTCTTCCGAAAGCAGGTTTGCGGTCTTGTGAGTACCGTTGCCGCCCAAAATTGCCAGACAGTCCAACTTCATTTCGGCATAGTGCTTCTTCATTTCCGCTACCTTATCCACACTCGTCACATCATCAATGACTCTCATGAGTTTGAACGGCTGACGGGATGTGCCAAGAATCGTGCCGCCTCTTGTCAGGATGCCCGAAAAATCTTCCGGCTTCATCTTGCGGTATTCACCGTTGATAAGTCCGCGGTAGCCGTCGATGATGCCGTAAATCTCTACTTTCTTTCCGTAATACTCATACAATCCCTTTGCAATACCGCGAATGGCTGAGTTCAGACCCTGACAGTCTCCTCCGCTTGTCAGTATACCTACTCGTTTCATAATATAACACTCCTTTTGTTTTTGCGCAGTTCCCGATCAGAAGATATCGGGCATCCTGCATATTTGTTTGATATATTTTTTGGAATCACAGTTCCTGAGGTTCACAGATAGTGGTACGTGAAGTCAAAACAACACCGTTCATTCCGATTCGGGCATACGGAAGTTTTCTCCTGTCAGCGGAATAAACTGCCGTTCTTCACGGACGGTATTCTTTTTGCCGGCAAGGTCTTTTTTGGCTTCCTCATAAAATTCTCTCTGACAGTTATGCACCTTTTTTCCGCGTCTGTCCAGCAGATAATATGAGGTATCGGGAAGCTGGATGCGTGTATTGAGGACATCTTTCAGTTCGTGAGAATTGAAGATAAGCAGGATATGGTTTGCGAAAACAATGATTCTCCTCAACCTAAGCCAGGACGAATCGGGATTTCTGAAGCTGGAGGTTCGGTCA
>ONYV01000076.1 GCA_900322105.1 uncultured Eubacteriales bacterium
GACAGCCTTGCGGAGAAAAGGCTGATTTTTCGATCGCTTTCGGCAGAGTGTCATATTTTTATCGTGCATTCCGTCAGCAGATTTTTGCGGCAAAGAAAAAAGGCAGGGACTCACTCCCTGCCTGATACAGATCATTTTAATTTCTGACGATGTTTCTCCAGTCAAGATCCCCCCGCTCCAGACCGTGGATCAGCACCTCACCCGTTGCGATGTTGGTTGCAACAGGAATATTGTGCATATCGCAAAGCCGCAGAAGGTTCATGTCGTTTGGTTCATGCGGTTTCGGGTCCAGCGGATCACGCAAAAAGATCAGCATATCGATCTCATTAAAAGCGATCCTTGCAGCGATCTGCTGATCGCCGCCCTGAGAGCCGCTGAGAAATTTCTGAATCTCCAGCCCCGTTGCTTCCGATACCATCTTACCTGTCGAACCTGTAGCACACAGTGTATGTCTGCTGAGTATGCCGCAGTACGCAATACAAAACTGTACCATCAATTCTTTTTTTGCATCATGTGCGATCAAAGCTATGTTCATTCGTATTACCCCCAAACCATAAGATCCCCATCTCACCTGACCGATGAAATATCATTCGATAAGCAACGGTACATCCTTGCCGTCAAGTCTTGCCGCAATCCTGTCGAAAGCGAGCGCCGCTTTCATTCTGCCTTCTACAGGCAGTCCTTTCTGAGATGCCGAAGAAGCAGCGCTGTCTTCAGGCACAACGCCGAGCAGCCTTGCGCCTGCCTCATCAATGACCGCATCCAGATCCTCATACACATCCATCCTGCGAAACTTTCTTTCATTAAAACGATTGATGATCAAGGAGATATCACTGATATCGCAGTATTCAAGTTTCCGCCGCACCTTGTTGCAGCTGCGCACCGAAAGCGGCTCTGCATTAGCGACCAGCACCGCTCTGTCCGCAGGCGCTGCCGCTGTTTCAAATCCCGAGCCGATACCCGCAGGACAGTCCACCAGAATATGGTCGTAGTAGCCCTTGAGCACATCTGTCAGCTGTTTCATCACAGAGGGGCTCAGCTCATCCCGAACATTCTGCGGCGCAGGCAGGATATAAAGTTCAGGCAGCGTTTTGCAGGGATAGATCGCACTTGCAGGCGAGCAATTGCCGTTAATGATATCCGCAATGTCAAAAACCAGCTCACCGCTGACGCCCAGCATCAGGTCGATGCCTCTCATGCCTGCGTCACAGTCGATGAGCAGCACTCTTCCGCCTCGTCTGATAAGCGCTGCGCCAAGTCCTGCCGTTACTGTAGATTTTCCTGTTCCACCCTTACCGGATGTAATAACCGTTACTTTACCCATTTTCAAATACCTCTTTATTTACGATATCACACAACTTCAATAAAGTCAAGGTTTTTCAACAGTTTTTTTCATACAAAATGACATAATTCAGGAACAGCGGAGCAGGATCATGCTCGTGCGTTAACATTCACATCCTTCAATGGCATTTCTTTCCTCCCATGCCGTTTTTTCAACACTTTTCTCACTCAGCGATTTCTAAGGCGTTTAGAACAGATATGCTGCTTTGTCCGTTATTTCTCAAATGCAGCTTTGAGCAGATATCCGTCATATGATACTACATTTCGATCGGTTAGAGTGTCTTTTTCTGTCGAACACACAAAAACGTGTCAGAAATCTATTGTTGGGCATTTTTTTTGCCATTACAATTTCTAAAAGTCAGCACTAAACCATCCCAAATATGTGTAATATGCCGAAATTGTAACTTTGTAAAAATCTGACAATATAAGCTATGACAAATTATCGTAATTGCCTAAAACGTTATATTTTATCCGTCATAATAGGTAAAAATATAAATCCCGATTCGTGAAATTGCCTGAAATCAAAGACATTTCAGAACATCCGCTCACGGAGGAAAACGGACTTGTTGTTAGTTTTCACTAAACAGACTTTGCAAAATTATGAATAAAGTGTTAAAATAATGTAAACATTCAGCGACGCAGCGAGCAAAATCGGGATCTTCCACGATCCCTGATGCAGAAGGGACGCTGCATCTGCCGAATCTATCAATCATAAAGGAGTGTATATCTTTCATGAAGATCAAATCAAAAATGCATCCATCCCGTATTCGCAGCAAGATCACCGGTATTCTTCTCTCCGCCGCACTTCTTGCCTCTGCCGTCACAGGACTGCAGATCCCGAATCTTCCGTCCCTGAACGCCGCGCCGACTTTGACGGTCTCGGCTGCTTCTTCAAGTCCTCTGCCCGACAATATTGCAGACGGCGTGATACTGCACGCATGGAACTGGTCATTCCGCGCGATCAAGGACAATATGCAGGCGATCGCAGAAGCAGGCTACACCTCCGTGCAGACCTCTCCCGTACAGCGTCCCAAAGACTATTCCAACGCCTCCACCTCACAATGGGACTGGTGGAAAGTCTATCAGCCCACCAGCCTTTGTTTTTCTCCGGGCGGACATCCGTGGTTCGGCTCTAAAGAGGATTTCAAAGCCATGTGTGAAGAAGCCGACAAATACGGCATTAAGATCATCGTTGATATCGTCGCCAACCACATGGCGAACAACACAGGCGGTATGGGAAACGTCAGAGCCGATATTTCCGACCAGAACGAAGCGACCTATCGTGACGACGACAGCTGTTGGCATCTGAACGGTTCACGCGGCATCAATTACGGTCAGCAGAACCGCTACGGCGGCACCGACAGCCTGACTTACGGTTTCGGCGGATGGCCTGATCTGAACACAGGCAACAAAAAGATACAAAACGCCATTATCAGCCTGCTGAAAGAATGTTACGACCTCGGCGCAGACGGTTTCCGCTTTGACGCTGCAAAGCACATCGAGCTTCCGACCGATCCGGGCGGAGCGTCCGACTTCTGGCCGACCGTCATCAACGGTATTGAATCCTATGCCAATTCCAAAGGGCATCCTGTCTACTGCTACGGCGAGATATTGGATGACTCTGCAACGGATATCAAAAACTATACAAAATATATCGCCGTCACCGATAACCGCGCAGGAAACGCCACCCGATACGGTGTGCGTGACGGAGATATCGGAAAGGCTGCCAATTCTTCCCTGACTTATAACGGCATCCCCTACCAGAAGATCGTCCTCTGGTCAGAATCTCACGACACTTATGCAAACGACGGCTATTCAGGCGAATCTACCCGTTTCAATCAGGATCAGATCAACCGTGCCTGGGCGATCATCGCCGCGCGTCAGTTCCCTGCGCTCTACTTTGTCCGTCCCGACAACCCCCGTTCCCAGATGATGGGACAGATGAGCGGCAACACCGCATGGAAAAACAAAGAAGTTGCCGAAGTCAACAAGTTCCACAACGCATTTGTCGGGGAAAGCGAATATATGTCCAGCAGCGGCGGCACCGTCTTGGTAGAAAGAGGCACAACAGGCGCTGTTCTGGTCAATATCGGCGGCAACGGCGGACAGATCAGCGCAAAAGTCAACAAAATGAAGGACGGCACATATAAAGATCAGGTCTCCGGCTCGACTTTCACCGTTTCGGGCGGATATATCAGCGGCAGCATCGGCAGCAAGGGCATCGCTGTTGTTTATAATGTCGGCAAAGTCCCCCCCTTCGGCAGCGTTTCGGCATCCCCTGCAGGTACTGCCTTTACGGATTCCATCACCGTCACACTCTCTGTTAACAACGTCAGCAACGCAAAATACACCACCTCCGAAGGCGCTTCGGGCAGCTTTACCAACGGACAGAAGATCACCCTCGGCGCATCCTCTGCGATCGGCGCTTCCATAACGCTGAATCTGTCAGGCACAAAATCAGACGGCACACAGGCAAACGCTTCCTACACCTATACCAAAAAAGACCCCTCCGCCGTCACAACAATCTATTTTGACAACAACGCCTACCAATGGAGCAAAGTCTATGCCTATATCTATAACAAAACCGGCACCGACCCGATCCCCGACCCGATCCTGCCCACCCCTTCTTCCAACATTCTCTTTACCAACTCCCTGAACTGGTGGAACGTCAAGGCATATTTCTTCAACAGCAGCGGTACTGTCGGTGAGCCTTGGCCGGGTTCTTCCATGACAGCCGTCGGTGACAACGGCTACGGCAGCACAAACTTTTCGATCGCCATCCCGAACGGCGCCACTATGGTCATCTTCAACGATAACGGCGGCACTCAGACAAAAGACCTGCCCTTATCAGGCGTGGCAGGCTACTGGCTGGACGGCTCAGCCGATAACGCAAAATCATGGTCAAATGCCGCTGCTTTGCAAAGTTCCGACACAGCACCTGCCGCTTCCGACAGCGCTCCCTGCAACGCGCCCTGGCCGGGTCAGGAAATGAAACAAGACGCTGCATCGGGTTACTACTCACTGGTCGTTCCCGATGCATTCCAAAACGGTCTCGTTATTTTCAGCGACGGCAAAGAAAACACAAAGAGCCGCTATCCTGCCGATCTCGAAGAAGGACTTTCGATCGGCGGCAGTTCCAAGCTGTTTGCCGCTAACCACTCCTGGAAGGACTATGCTCCTCCTGTTCCGAGCAAGCTCTCCGTATCGCTGAATGTCTCTGCATCCACGATCAGGCTTGGACAGACCGTCACACTGACGGCATCCGCTTCAGGCGCATCAGGCGCTGTTACCTATTCCTATCAGGCAAATTCTACGTCCGTTTCAGGCTCAGGCTCTGCCGTTTCATGGACGCCCACAGCCGCAGGAACTTATACCGTCACCGTGACTGCAAAGGATTCCGGAGGAACTGCCTGCGCATCCAAGATCGTCACCGTCGAAAAGAAAGAAGACCCCGTCCCGACACTTGTCAACAACGCTTCTCTTTCCGCATCCTCTGTCACACTCGGCAAAAGCGTGACGATCAGCGGTACGGCTTCCGGCGGCAAAGCGCCCTATCAATACGCCTTTTACGTCAAGAAGACCTCTTCCGATTCTTATTCCACTCTTCAGGACTTCAGCAGCGACACAAACGCTGTCTACACACCGGCCGCCGCAGCATCATATCAGATCAAGGTCAAAGTCAAAGACAGCCTCGGCACTGTAAAAGAGAAGCTCATGACGCTTGAAGTGACAAAGCCCGTCACTGCGCTGACGAATCTGTCATCCCTCTCCGCCGAAACGATCCCGCTCGGCAGTCATCTCACTGTCAACTGCAAGGCTTCCGGCGGCACTGCGCCCTATCAGTACGCTGTATCTTATAAGAAAAGCTCCTCTGCATCTTATTCCACCGTACAGGCATACAGCGCCAACAAAACCGTCACATTCAAACCTGCTGCTGCTACGGTCTATCAGGTAATGGTAAAAGTAAAGGACGCAAAGGACGCTGTGAAGTCTCTGACATTTGATCTGACTGTCACAGGAACTCCTGTCAGCAAGCTGAATAATACTTCCAAGGTCTCCGCAGCCTCTGTTGCTCTCGGCAAGAGCATCACCATGACAGCCTCCGCTACGGGCGGCACATCACCTTACCGCTATGGCTTCTCCTACCGAAAAGGTACTTCAGGCAATTTTACGCTCCTGAAAAATTACAGCACTGCAAAAACTTATACCTTCACGCCAAAATCCTCAGGTATTTACACCCTTTGCATGAAGGTCAAAGACGCCAAAAATCAGGTTGTACTCAAAAAGATCACTGTGAAAGTAACCTTGGCTGCATTGACAAACACCTCTACCCTTTCCGCTTCCTCTGTCAAGCTCGGCAAGAGCATCACCGTCAACTGCAAAGCGTCCGGCGGAAAGTCACCCTATCAGTATGCCGTCGCTGTTAAAAAGGCATCCTCAGAAAATTATGTTTCCGTCACAGGATACACCAAAACAACAGCCGTCACCTACAAGCCTGCCGCCGCTACGGAATATATCGTCCGTGTCAAGGTCAAGGATGCATCCGGCAATATCAGCAGCAAACTGCTGAACTTCACCGTTAAAAAGTAACTCTGTTCATCTCGGCTTACACCGATCAACACCCTCTGCCGCAGGGGATCACTCTCTGCAGCAGAGGGTATATTATGCCGATCACTTTCATCAAACGCACAAGCGTCTTTGTGCAATATGATATATAACTAAGTTTGTATTTATTGATTGTTTGTAATTTATTACAATTGCAAAATATAAAACAATTTGCTATAATATTAATGTTGTATCCGGGTGTAGCGCAGATTGGTAGCGCGCTTGAATGGGGTTCAAGAGGCCGCAGGTTCGACTCCTGTCACTCG
>ONYV01000244.1 GCA_900322105.1 uncultured Eubacteriales bacterium
CGAGAGACAGCGCATAGTCAATATTTCTGCCGATGAAGAACACATCTCTTGAATTGAAAAGCTGAGAAGCAAGATACTGCACTTTTTCTTCACTGCCTAAAATGCTGCGGATCTTCTCAGGGAGCTGCTGCAGCTCCTGCAGATAGTTTTTATATTCGATATCGCTGATCGTACCGAGCAGATCACCGAAATAGATCGCTATAAGGTAGATCACAGCAAGCTGAGTGCTGTATGCTTTAGTGGTTGCGACAGCGATCTCAGGTCCTGCCCATGTATAGATCACGTCATCCGATTCTTTTGCGATCGCACTGCCCACAACATTAACGATCGAGATCACGTGAGAGCCTCTGCGCTTTGCTTCTTTCATAGCCTCTTTCGTGTCTGCTGTTTCGCCCGACTGACTGATCACGATGGTCAGGGTATGGTCGTCTACGATCGGATCACGATAGCGGAACTCAGACGCAAGGTCGGCTTCTACGGGAATGCGCAGTGTTTTTTCAAAGACGTATTTTGCCACGACTCCCACATGATAGGCAGAGCCGCAGGCAAGGATATTGATCTTGCGGAAAGAACGGATCTGTTCGGGGGTCAGATGGATCTCATCCAGCACCACACGGTCATTCTGGATCCTCTGAGCAATGGTATCATGGATCGCTTTTGGCTGTTCCATGATCTCTTTGAACATGAAGTGTTCATAACCGCCTTTTTCGGCTGCGTCAATATCCCAGTTCACGTGTTCGATCTCCTTGTGAACTTCTTCCTTATCGGTGTTGATGATGCGCACACTGTCACGGCGGATAATAGCGATCTCGTCATTTTCCAGACGGTAGATATCTCTTGTTCTGGAAAGAATCGCAGGTACATCGGATGCGATATAATTTTCATTTTTGCCCAGTCCGATAATGAGCGGACTTTCTTTTCTCACGGCGATGATCTCATCGGGATCTTCCTGACTGAGCACGCCCAGCGCATAGGAGCCGTCCAGCTTTGAAAGCACTTTGATGACGGTATCGATGAGGTCGCCGTTATAGTAATATTCGATCAGTTGAGCAATGACTTCGGTATCTGTTTTGGATTCAAAGGTCATGCCTTTGGAGATCAGGTATTCTTTCAATTGTAAATAGTTTTCGATAATGCCGTTATGCACGACTGCAAAACGGCAGGAACTGCTCAGGTGAGGATGCGCATTTACCTGGGATGGTTCTCCGTGGGTCGCCCATCTTGTATGACCGATCCCGACAGTTCCGTGGACGCTTTTGCCGTCATCGGTCAGCTTTTTGAGTTCTTTGAGCTTACCCTTGGATTTCTTCACAACAAGCTCACTGCCGTCATTCAGACAGATGCCTGCGGAATCATAGCCGCGGTACTCTAACTTTTCCAGACCGTTCAGCAGCAGGGGTGCTGCCTGCTCATAGCCGACATATCCAACAATGCCACACATGACTTTTCCTCCCTGCTTATCGGTAAATAATGTCCTCTCTCTTAGGACCGTTTGAGATCATGGTAAAGGGTACGCCGACAGCCTTCTCTGCAAATTCGATGTATCTGCGGCAGTTTTCGGGCAATTCCTCATAAGTCCTGATGCCGCGGATATCGCATTTCCAGCCGGGCAGTACCTCAAGGATCGGCTTTGCTCTTTTCAGCTTAGTGGTAGACGGGAAGTAATCGATCCTCTTGCCGTCCAGTTCATATGCAACACAAACGGGGATCTCGTCCAGATAGCCCAGCGCGTCCAGTACGGTAAAGGCGACTTGTGTTGCGCCCTGCACCTTACAGCCGTAGCGTGTTGCGACCAGATCGAGCCAGCCCATTCTTCTCGGACGGCCTGTTGTTGCGCCGTATTCTCCACCGTCGCCGCCTCTTCTTCTCAGCTCATCCGCTTCTTCTCCGAAGATCTCGCTGACAAATTCGCCGGCGCCCACAGAGCTGGAGTATGCTTTGACAACAGTAATGATATCCTTGATCGCATACGGCGGGATACCGCCTGCGCCGACTGCGCCGTAGCCTGCGATCGTGTTGGAGGATGTCACCATAGGATAGATGCCGAAATCGGTATCTTTCAAAGAGCCCAGCTGACCCTCTAACAGGATATCCTTACCTGCTTCTACAGCGTCATGCACGATATCAAAGGTATTGGCAACATAAGGTGCCAGCGCTTCTTTATATTCCATCAGCTTTGCAAACATCTCGTCTGCGCTGATCGGGTCTTTGTGGTAAACATTAACGCAAATAGCGTTCTTTACCTCAAGGATACGCTCTAATTTTTCTTTCAAACCTGCTTCATCGTCATACAGTTCGTTGACCTGAAAACCGATCTTTGAGAATTTATCGGAATAGAAGGGCGCAATACCTGATTTTGTAGAACCGAAGCTCTTGCCGCCAAGACGTTCTTCTTCATAGCAGTCGAACAGCTTGTGATAAGGCATAACGATCTGCGCACGGTCAGAAACAAGGATCTTCGGCTGCGGTACACCCTGATCGACCAGTTCCTTGATCTCTTTTACTAAGTTTTCTACACTCAGGGCAACGCCGTTGCCAATGATGTTGGTGATCTCTGTATTAAATACGCCTGAAGGAAGCTGATGGAGCGCAAATTTTCCGTAATTGTTGATGATGGTATGACCCGCGTTGCTGCCGCCCTGAAAACGGATGACCATATCCGACTTCTGAGCGA
>ONYV01000077.1 GCA_900322105.1 uncultured Eubacteriales bacterium
ATAACGGCTATATCAACGTAGACAACCGCAAGATGTCCAAATCACTGAACAATTTCTTTACCGTAAGGGATGTAGCAGATCAATACGGCTATGAGCCGATCCGTTATCTGATGCTGTCGTCCCATTACCGCAGCCCGATCAACTATTCTGTTGAGATCATCGAGCAGTGCAAGGCTTCTCTTGAAAGACTCTATAACTGCCGTGACGACCTGAAATTCCTTGCTTCCCACGCAGAAGGCGAACTGAAAGCAGAGGAAGAGGCGATCAAAGCAAAGCTGCTTTCCCATAAGGATGACTTTATCACCGCAATGGACGATGACTTTAACACCGCAGACGGTATTTCTGCGCTCTTTGAACTGGCAAGAGATATCAATTCCAATATCAATCCGCAAACGCAGCCCTCGAAGGCGCTTTGTGACTTTGCGCTGTCGCTGTATCAGGAGATCGCGGATGTTCTCGGTCTGCTGTACGTCAAGAAAGATGAGATCGACGAGGAAGTCAAGAACCTGATCGAACTGAGAAATCAGGCAAGAAAAGAGAAGAACTGGGCGGAAGCGGACAGGATCCGTGACGAATTGAAAGCAAAGGGCATCACGATCAAAGATACGCCCAAGGGTACGATCGTGGTGACGGAATAAGGAACTGTCATGATGCAGGAAACGGATATCAAAAGACTGATCGAGTCAGCAAGTGAAATCAGAAAACACAGTTATGCGCCGTATTCACACTTCACCGTCGGCGCAGCGCTGATGGCAAAGGACGGCAGTATCTATACAGGCGTGAACGTTGAAAACGCCTCCTATCCTGTCGGGATATGCGCCGAAAGAACGGCGTTTGTCAAGGCAGTGTCCGAAGGGAAAAGTGAGTTTTGCGCGATTGCGATCGTTGGCGGCAGAAAAGAACAAAGTGAGTCGGCACATGAACTCTGCTACCCGTGCGGACTTTGCCGTCAGTTCATGGCGGAATGGTGCAAAGAGGATTTTCTGGTGATCGCAGCCAAGAACACGAACGAATATTGTGTGCATCCTTTTTCAGAAATATTGCCCTTTGCGTTTTCACTGTCAAAAGAATAACACGCAGCAATACCGCACAGCGCAGTAACTGTGCGGTATGTGTTCATGAATGGTGATCGGCAAACGGATAGAAAAGATGTTCCCTTCAAGCCTGATACTGCGGCTGATAGGAAGATATCGGTTCACGGTAGTCGGGCTGCTTGGAAGGGTCATGCTTTTTGTCCTTTTTCTTTGGATCGCTCATTTTGTTCACCCCCTGCTGTTAGCATTGCCAAACAGGAAAGAGTTATACAGAAAAACTTGTCGGAGGTCGTTATGATACAGTTGCCGAACGAATACAAAAAGGAAATAGAAGAAATTCTCGGACAGGATGCAGAACGCTTTGAAAAACTGATGCAGGAAAAACCCTATCGGGGCATTTCGGTGAACAGACTGAAGATCACGCCCGAGAAGCTGCTGCCGCTGCTGCCCTTTGAGGTGCGAAGATCGCCGTTTTATCGTGACGGTTTCTATCTTCCCGATACGGCGCAGGGGTTAGGCAACCATCCTTTGCACAGGGCAGGCGCATTTTATGTTCAGGAACCGTCCGCAGCGTCTGCGGTGTCACTGCTGAATGTGCAGAAAGGCGACAGAGTATTGGATCTTTGCGCTGCGCCCGGCGGCAAATCTGCGCAGATTGCTTCCTGTCTTGCAGGAACAGGGCTGATCTGGTCAAATGAGATCGTCAAGTCAAGAGCGCAGATACTGCTTTCAAACTTTGAAAGGATGGGTATCATCAAAGGGGTCGTATCATCACTTTATCCGGAGATACTCTGTGAAAGACTGCAAGGCTTTTTTGACAAGGTGCTGGTGGATGCGCCGTGTTCGGGAGAAGGGATGTTCCGCAAAAATCCCGAAGCGATCGGTGAATGGAGCCGTGAACACGTCAAAGCGTGCGCCGAAAGACAGCTTTCGATCCTGAATTCCGCCGCAAAAGCCCTCAGAGACGGCGGTACTTTGGTGTATTCGACCTGTACTTTTTCGCATGAAGAAAATGAAGGTGTGATCGAGAAATTTCTGAGCCGTCATCCTGAATTTGAAGCGGCAGAAGCCGCAGAACCTTTTGGCAGAAAGACAGGGGTATCCTGCGGTGTCAGGATCACGCCCTGCGAAGAAGGCGAAGGGCATTTTGCGGCAAAGCTGCGTCGTAAAGGCGACAGCATAGCGGTATTTTCTGAAAACAGCCGCTATGATAAACTGCCCGATGTGCCGCCGCACTCAAAAGCAAAGACGCATTCTTCACAGTCAAAACAAAAGCCCGATCTGTCGGAAAGTTTCATCCGAAAGGAACTGAACGAACTGCTTACGGAAATGCCCGAAGGAAACTTGACGGTCGTTAAAGACAAGGCACTGCTGATGCCGAAAGACTTGCCCGATCTCACAGGGTGCGGCGTGATTCGTGCAGGTGTACTGGTCGGAGAGATGAAGAAAAACCGCTTTGAACCTGCTCATAGTTTATTTATGGCGCTGCCGCCGTCCTGTTTTCGGCGTGTGCTGACGCTTCCGATGAACGATCAGCGCATCGGGGAATTTTTGCAGGGATTTGAGATCGACTGCGAAGGGGAGAACGGCTATACGGCAGTGGCACCGGACGGGATGATGAATCTTGGTTTCGGAAAATGCTCGGACGGCAGATTGAAAAATAAGTACCCGAAGGGTCTGAGAGGACGTACCGCCGCATTGGCGGAAGAGCCGGAATGATCGCAGTGTTTGTGATGCTCACGGTCGAATCGCTTGCTATATCGGTTCTCTGCGCAGCGGTATCTTCTCTGCGCAGCGGTATCTATAGAATGAAAAATATATACATAAAAACAGAGCAGACTGACGAAAAAAGTCCATCGGTCTGCTCTGTTTTTGCGCTCGTTCGGGATCATGCTGCGGTTTGATGCTCGATTTTATCTGCCCCATGTAAGGGTGTACAGCAAAATAGAGAAAACGCCCAGCACCATCATGATGCAGAGAACGATACAAATAATGCGGATGATCTTTTTCTTTCTGTTAAACATACTGATGCTCCGTTCTGAATTGTGTGGTCATATACTGTCTGTATCTATTCTATAACCTTTTTCTCTCTGTGTCAACTTTTAGGGAAAGCATTCGGGAATTTCTGAATGAACGGATGACTTGCGATAAGATGAAAAGTACGGCACGGTCGGGGAATCAGAACGTTTATTCTGACTTTTGTGTCCTGTGTAAAATACCATGAGAGAATATGGTGCTTGACATGAGTGAAATGTGGAACTTCTTTTTTGAACGAGATCAAAAAAACTTTGACTTTCCCGTAAAAGTCAAAGTCTTGTGAAAAGCCAAAAAATAGTAAATTGTTTGAAATAAAGAGAAAACAAAAGAAAAACAGAGAAAACAAGAGATAATCCTATTCGGGATAGTCAAATTTGACTTATTTTGACTTTGACCTTTTCTGACTATCAGGTTATAATAAATTCGCAAGGTCAGAGAAGGACAAACAGAGAAGCAGAAAACGAACTGAACCTTGAAATACAAAACAGTTGACCGTATCAAACGGAAAGATTGAAGCTGTCCGACTTCAAAATAGCGAAGCAGAGCATTCAGGCAAACGGACAGATTATCGGAAGGAGGTGCGGGGATGACCGAGCAGAAAGGATATGGCGGTTTTCCCGGATAGCATGAAGATGAGTGACATTGTTGCGAAGTATATCATCGAGATGCTGGACGAAAAGAACGGCAACGCAGAAATACAGCGCAATGAACTTGCAGGACTGCTTGGCTGTGTGCCAAGTCAGATCAACTACGTGATTTCGTCAAGATTCACGCCCGAACAGGGGTATATTGTAGAGAGCAGAAGAGGCGGCGGCGGTTATATTCGGATCACACGCATCACCGCCGATCCGAGGATCACGATCATGCACGTTGTCAATACCATCGGAGACAGCATTTCTGCGACAGTGGCGTCAACCATACTTGAAAATATGGCGCAGAGAAACATGATCGACTCGTTTGAAAAAAAACTGCTGATGTCTGCATTGTCGGACGCTGCTTATAAAACAGTGCCGCAGGAATGCAGAGACAGCCTTCGGGCGGATATCATGAAACGAATGTTAGCAACGATCGTTGCCATGCAATAATGAACAATGTGCAATGAATGAGCAATGTGCAATTCAAGACATAAGCACAAGAAAGCATCATGTCTTGAAGAAGTAAGCCCAAAACAGGCTTTATAGCCTGCGACGGCGATCGAAGGAAGAATACCGATGATTCCCCAAAAGGGAGCGCAGGCTCTGCGCGAAAGGAGAGATTTGTTATGTTGTGTCAATCTTGTGAGAAGAAACAGGCGACTACCCACATCAAGACGATCTTGAATGGTGAATTGAAGGAATACAGGCTTTGCAGTGAATGCGCAAAGAAATACGGATATGCAACATTTTTGGATGATGCAGGATTCGATCTGGATAAGCTGTTCGGCAGCTTTATGGAGGGCATCGGACAAGGCGCACTGCCGTCTAAGAAACGGTGTCAGTGCTGCGGAAGCAGCTTTGAGGATATCGCAAGGACAGGAAAGGTCGGCTGCGCAGAATGCTACGAAACATTCTATGAAGAACTGCTGCCCTCTGTCAGAAGAATCCATGGCAGAACGTCCCATATCGGTAAATTAGCGCACAGCGCAGGAACAGGCGTGCGTATCCGCAGCGAGATCGCTAAATGCCGCGGTGAACTGGAACAGGCAATACAGGCGCAGGAATTTGAAAAAGCGGCGCAGCTTCGTGACAGGATACGTGAGCTGGAAAAAAGCGCAGAAGAACATGAGCAGGATGGAAAGAGAGGTTGATGAAAATGAAGAATCCGTATAAAGACCTAAAAGATGTCAGCGATGTTGTGATCAGCACGAGGATCCGCTTTGCAAGAAATCTGAAAGAGTATCCTTTCCCTTGCAGATTGTCGGAGGACAAAAAAAGAAAAGTTGCTTCCATCATCAAAGAAGCAGTGCTGGAAGGACATTCTGCGATCTCTGACCGTTTCAAATATATCCAGATGTCGGAGCTGACGCAGGAAGAAGCGGTCTCACTGGTGGAGCGGCATCTTGTCAGCCCTGAGTTTATCTCGGGACGGCAGGGCAGAGGACTGCTGCTGCTCAACGATGAATCTGTCAGTATCATGATCAACGAAGAAGATCACGTTCGCATTCAGGTCATCAACAGAGGCATGAAGCTGAACGAAACCTATGAATTAGCCGATAAGATCGACACCCTGCTGGATGAACGTCTTGACTTTGCCTTTGATGAAAAATTAGGCTACCTGACACAGTGTCCGACCAATATCGGCACAGGTATGAGAGCGTCTTTGATGCTTCACCTTCCTGCCTTGCAGGAAAGCGGCGCTATGGGCAAGATCGCAGCGTCACTTTCTAAACTGGGCATCGTGATCAGAGGACTTTACGGCGAAAATACTGACCCCAGCGGCGCAATCTATCAGCTTTCCAATCAGGTGACGCTGGGCATCACCGAACAGGAAGCCATCAAGAACCTGCATGACATTGCAATGCAGCTTGTGGCGCAGGAAAGAAATACCAGAGAACAGCTTTCGGAAAACATCAATATGCTGGACAGTATCTACCGCTCCTACGGTATTTTAAGCTATGCGAAGCTCATCAGCAACAGCGAATGCATGAAGCTGCTGTCGAATGTCCGTTTCGGCGTGGAGATGGGTTGCTTTGAGATCGATTTTGATACGCTTGACCGTCTCTTTATCGAAATTCAGCCGGCCACCCTGATGAAAAACATCGGCAAAAAGCTGACTCCGGCGGAGCGCGACCGCATCAGGTCGGAGCTTGTACGCACCGCTCTCAACACCAAACAGATACCCGCCAGCCGGAGGCTGGAAAACACCTGAAATATCTGATACTATTTTCCGATTAAAAGCTGACACTTGTAATCGGAAAAGGCGCCGCCCGAGGCTGCGCCCATCTGTGCATACGCACAGATGACGTCTCATGCAAACTCCGACGCGCTGACGCGCTATTAAAAGCAGACTATGTCTTTTAATGGGAGTTAAGTATAATTCCACTCCTGAATATCAGGGCGCAAGTCTTCCATCAGGCAGTTCCGGTATAGTATAATTACGGAACACCGAAATACTATAGAT
>ONYV01000003.1 GCA_900322105.1 uncultured Eubacteriales bacterium
GTATTACGCAGGATATTTTGTGCCGGAAAAAGCGTCTCGAGTGCAGCACTACTTGTTGTAATGCAAGGGAGAGACACAAAGCCCCGCGCAGAAGATACAAGCAAGACGGTGCTTCGGAAGTTTCCGAGGAAGTCAATTAACTTAGAGGTGAGTAATATTATGAAAGAACTTATGATCGGCAATGCAGCTCTGGCAAGAGGTATTTATGAAGCAGGCTGCAGCGTCATTTCCAGCTATCCCGGAACTCCAAGCACGGAGATCACCGAGGAATTTGCAAAATTCAGCGATGCATACTGTGAGTGGGCGCCGAACGAAAAAGTCGCTATGGAAGCAGCTTTTGGCGCATCCCTCAGAGGAAAGAGATCCGCCTGCTGCATGAAGCACGTAGGCTTGAACGTAGCAGCCGACCCGCTCTTCACCATGTCCTATACGGGCGTGAATGCAGGTCTTGTCATCTGCGTGGCGGACGACCCCGGTATGCACTCTTCTCAGAACGAACAGGATTCACGTCACTATGCGATCGCTTCCAAAGTGCCGATGCTCGAACCTGCCGATTCTCAGGAAGCGCTGGATTTCGCTAAGATCGCCTTTGCCCTTTCCGAACAGTACGATACACCCGTTTTCATCAAGATGTGTACCCGTGTGGCGCATTCTCAGAGTATCGTAGAAAAGGGTGAAAGAACCGAAGTCACCAAAGAATATGTCAAGAATCCGCAGAAATATATCATGGCGCCTGCCAATGCCATCAAACGTCATCCGTTTGTAGAAGAAAGAACCAAGAAGCTGACAGAGTATGCTGAAACTGCTCCTGTCAACCGTGTGGAAGAGGGCGACGGCACTCTTGATTTCGGCATCATCACTTCTTCGACCTCTTACCAATATGTCAAAGAGGTGTTCGGCGACAGCGTGAGCGTTCTGAAACTCGGTATGGTCAACCCCCTGCCGATCGATCTCATCAAAAACTTCGCCGCAAAGGTCAAAAAGGTCTATGTAATCGAAGAACTTGACCCTATCATCGAAACTCACTGCAAAATGCTCGGTCTGGATGTTGTCGGAAAAGACAAGTTCTCGATCCTCGGAGAATTTTCACAGAAAACAATTGCAAAAGCGTTTGATCTTCCTGCAAAGGAAGCTGTCTGTACCGATACGGAGATCCCTGTCAGACCGCCGATGATGTGCGCAGGATGTCCGCACAGAGGAATGTACTATGTGCTTGCCAAAAACAAGATCACCGTTTTGGGCGATATCGGATGCTACACTCTCGGCTCGATGCCTCCGCTGAATGCTCTGGATATGACACTCTGCATGGGCGCTTCCGTTTCGGGACTTCACGGATATAACAAAGCAGGCGGCGCAGAAACAGAAAACAAGACTGTCTGCGTGATCGGTGACTCTACTTTCATGCATTCGGGTGTAACGGGGCTTATCAACATTGCCTACAACCAGTCCAACTCTACCGTTATCATTCTCGACAACTCGATCACAGGTATGACAGGTCACCAGCAAAACCCGACCACAGGCTACAACATCAAGGGCGACCCCGCAGGAAAGGTAAACCTCGAAGCCCTCTGCCACGCTGTCGGCATCAACTCCGTTCGGGTGGTTGATCCTTATAACTTGGAAGAATGTGAGAAGGTCGTCAAAGAAGAGCTTGCCAAAAACGAGCCTTCCGTTATCATTTCACGCAGACCCTGCGTGCTGCTGAAATACGTGAAACCGAAAAAGCCGCTTTTTGTCAATCCTGAAAAGTGCAGAGGCTGCAAGCGCTGCATGAAGTTCGGCTGTCCTGCCATCTCCTTCCGTGACGGTCATGCTGTCATCGACAACACACTGTGTATCGGCTGCGGCGTTTGCGCAGGTCTTTGTCCGTTTGATGCGTTTGAAAGTGAGGGTGAATGATATGGCAACAAAAAATATAATGATCGTTGGCGTTGGCGGTCAGGGTTCACTGCTGGCTTCCAAGCTGCTGGGCAGACTGCTCGTAGACGAAGGTTTTGACGTAAAGGTAAGTGAAGTACACGGTATGAGTCAGCGCGGCGGCTCAGTCGTGACTTATGTAAAATTCGGAGACAAAGTGTATTCTCCTGTCATCGAAGAAGGCGAGGCGGATTTTATCGTCAGCTTTGAAAAGATCGAAGCAGCAAGATACATCCGCGATCTCAAAAAAGGCGGCACGGTGATCGTCAATACGCAGCAGATCGACCCCATGCCCGTCATTATCGGCGCTGCGTCTTATCCTGCCGATATCCTCAGCGAGATCGAGAACAAAGGCGTTCACGTTGACGCCATCGACGCTCTTGCGCTCGCCACGGAAGCAGGTTCTGCAAAGGCGTGCAATATCGTGCTGATGGGCAGACTGGCAAAGTATTTTGATATACCGTATGAAAAATGGGAAGAAGCGATCACAAAGATCGTTAAGCCTGCGTTTGTTGAGATCAACAAAAAGGCATTCGCTCTTGGCTATCAGAACTGATAGATAAGATACAGCACCCCCAAGGAAAAAAGGATACAAATTTACAGGAAAGTATGTGATGATGATGTCAAAGAAGTATTTTCAGCCCGAGCAGGAAACAATGCCCCTGGAAGACATCCGGAAAATTCAGGACGAGAAGCTCGTTTCACAGGTCAGACACGTTTATGAAAATGTACCCTATTATCGTGATCTGATGGACAAAAAAGGCGTCAGACCCGAAGATATCAAGGGAGTAGATGATCTTCACAAACTGCCGTTTATCAAAAAAGACGATCTCAGAGAAGCCTATCCCTACGGTTTGCTTGCAACAGATCTGAAAAACTGTGTTCGTATCCATTCTACCTCAGGCACAACAGGAAAACGTGTGGTCGCCTTTTACACTCAGAACGATGTGGATATGTGGGAAGAATGCTGCGCCCGCGCGATCGTTGCGGCAGGCGGTGACAACGGCGATGTGTGTCAGGTAGCCTATGGCTACGGTCTGTTTACGGGCGGCGCAGGTCTGCACGGCGGTTCACATAAGGTCGGCTGTCTGACACTTCCCATGTCCAGCGGCAACACCGACAGACAGATCCAGTTCATGATGGATCTCAATGCTACCATCCTCTGCTGTACCCCTTCCTATGCCGCTTATATCGGCGAGACCCTCAAAGAAAAAGGTATCAAGCCCGAAGACAACAAGCTCAAGGCAGGTATCTTCGGCGCAGAACCCTGGACAGAGGAAATGCGCCATGATATCGAAAAATCTCTCGGCATCAAGGCATATGATATCTACGGTCTGACAGAGATCAGCGGTCCGGGCGTTGCCTTTGAGTGCGAAGAACAGAAGGGTATGCACATCAACGAAGATCATTTTATCGCTGAGATCATCAATCCCGAAACAGGCGAACCGCTCCCCATCGGTGAAAAAGGTGAGCTTGTGTTCACTTCTCTTGATAAGGAAGCTTTCCCGCTGCTGCGTTACCGCACCAGAGATATTTGTGTGCTGTCCCGTGAAAAATGCTCCTGCGGACGTACCTTTGTCCGTATGACAAAGCCGCTCGGACGTTCTGACGATATGATGATCATCCGCGGCGTCAACGTCTTCCCCAGCCAGATCGAATCCGTTCTGCTGAACAGCGGCTATGCGCCGAACTACCAGATCATCGTTGACCGTGTGAACAACACCGATACCTTCGATATCAATGTCGAGATGAAGGAAGAGGATTTCTCCGATATCCCGACAGGCATCACCAACAAAGAAAAGGCGCTTCAATCCGCTATGAAGGCAATGCTCGGCATCAACCCGAAGATCCATCTTGTCGCTCCCAAGAGCATCGCACGTTCCGAAGGCAAGGCGGTGCGCGTGATCGACAAACGTAAGCGTCTTGGCATTAACATCTGATGATATCCATAAAAATATAAAGGAGGAACTACCATGGCAATCAACCAAATCTCTATTTTCGTGGAGAACAAAGAGGGCAAGCTCGTTACCATCACCGATTCTATCGCTAACGCAGGGATCGACATCCGCGCGCTGAGTGTGGCGGATACGCAGGATTTCGGTATCTTCCGTCTGATCGTCACTGACCCCGAAAAGGCAAAGACAGCGCTCGAATCCTCGGGCTGCTTTGTATCTATCACAAAGGTCGTAGGCGTTTCCATTCCCGATGAACCGGGTTCTCTTGCAAAGATCGTCAATATTCTTGCAAGATACAACATCAACATCGAGTATATGTACGCTTTTATCGCTGTTTCAAAAAAGGAAGCCTCTGTTGTGCTGCGTGTGGCAGATAACGAAGCAGCTGAAAAGATCTTAGTCGAAAACGGCATTAAACTCCTCAAAGAAGAAGATATCGTTTCGATGTAACAACAGCATGAGCCGACAGTTATCTGCCGGCTCTTTTTTTCGATATTCACAAACTTAAAATGCATCAAAACGCTTGCATTTCACTCTCTGCTATGCTATAATAAAAACACAGATTAAGCTGTGTGCTCTGTCTCGGTCACTCCCACCGTGTAAAAATCGGGAGTTTTTTTGTGAGTTCAGCAGAATCTATTTGCGCCTGTGGTGGAATTGGCAGACACGCTGGATTTAGGTTCCAGTCCGAAAGGGTGCAGGTTCAAGTCCTGTCAGGCGCACCAGTATGAGTGTTTATAACGGATTTAAGGCAACACCGCACAGAGATAGTGCCGCAGGTGCGCTGTGAAATACATATCCGTCAACAAGAAAGGAAGTTCATCATGGACAAAAAACGCACTATCGCAATCATCCTGCTGCTCGCTCTGTCCGTAGGCGCAGCAGGAACAACAGGTTTTTTTATCGGCAAAAACGGAACAGAAAACAGATACATAATCGAACAGGACTTGAATGTCAAGCTCAATCGCAGTGATCTTGACGGACTTGGAAAGATCGAGGGTGCAATCTATGTAACAGGACATAAGAGCCCTGATTCTGATACTGTTGGCAGCTCCATTGCTTATGCAGCGCTTCTGAAACAGCTTGGCTATGACGCGCGTGCAGTCGTGCTTGAGGAGATCAACAACGAAAGCAAATATATCCTTGAAACTGCAAAATTAGACATACCGCAAACTCTGGAGGATGCTTCGGGGCTGAATATGATCCTTGTCGATCACAGCGAGTACACGCAGTCGGCAGAAGGCTTGGAAAACGCCAATATCATCAGCATTATCGATCATCATAACGATGGCGCCGTTACAACAGGAAATCAGATAATTTATGATGCCAGACCGCTTGGTTCGACAGCAACGATCATCTGGATCCGATACCGCAATTACGGATTAGTGCCGGATAAACAAACAGCAACCGTAATGCTGGGAGCGATCTTATCCGATACCGTTAATCTGACATCCGACGCCACCACATTTGCAGACAAAGAGGCTGTAAAAGCGCTGAGCGCAATAGCAGGTATAAAAGACACCGACGCATTTTATCAGCAAATGTTCAAAGAAAGACTGTCCTATAAAGGTATGACGGAAGAGGAAATTTTCTTTAGCGACTATAAGGAATACGAAACCGACGGTCATAAATACTCAATAGGCTGCATTGAGGTATATGATGAAGACGCAATCAAGAAAATGGCTGACAGGATAAAGACGGTCGTACCGTCCACACTCAAAAGTACGGGGATGGAAATGGCTTTCGCTCAGATCAACGTTTATCATGACGATATTTCCATCACCTATATCGTACCTTCCGATGAAGCGGCAGGTGAAGTGATCAAGTCCGCTTTTGGAGATAAAGCTGTTTTCGACGGTACCTCTTATGTATTCAACCCCGGTATGTCGAGAAAGAAGGTCTTGGTTCCTGCCATCACAGAGGTACTCAAAGCCCATCCGAAAGAATAAACGAACCGACAGATCGTATTGGTTCATCCGCTCAAAGACCGCATAACAACTCAATTTCGCGTTCGGCATTTTGTCGGACGCGATTTTTTATGCCGTGTTACGAGCAGTATCCTTTGCTGCTATCAGACTTCCTCGGGAACCGAAGAAGTCTATTGTATACAAACTGAAAAGGCATACACGCTTCCGTCACGGTCAGCGAGTATGCCTTTTTTATGCGATCAACAGTTTCTCGGTTTATGTATTTGTTTTCCGACAGCTCATTTTTTCATCTTACGGATCTCTGAAAGTCTGTCCAGCGCCATGTTCAGCGTGTCGTTTTTCTTGGCAAAATGCAGGCGGATCAGGTGATTGACGTTCTCGCGAAAAAAGCTGGAACCCGGAACAGCGCCAACGCCGACTTTTTCAGCGAGTGTTTCACAAAATTCAAGGTCACTTTCATAGCCAAATTCCGAGATATCGAGCAGCACATAATAAGCGCCCTGAGGGATCGTATGTGTGATCCCGATATCGTCAAGCCCTTTGAGGAACAAATCACGCTTTTCGGTGTATTTGTCTGCAAGCTGCCTGTAATATTCGTCTTTGAAACGCAATCCTGTCACCGCAGCCTCCTGCAAAGGCGCAGCGGCGCCGACTGTCAGAAAGTCATGAACCTTTTTGGCAACATCAATGATCTGCGGAGAAGCAATGATATATCCTAAACGCCAGCCTGTGATGGAATAGGTTTTTGAGAGCGATGAACAGGAGATCGTCCGCTCCCACATATTGGGCAATGAAGCAAAATAGGTGTGTTTGTGCGGCGCATAGACGATGTGTTCATAAACCTCATCAGTGATCACGAATGTATCGTATTTTTCGGAGAGATCGGCAATGATCTTAAGCTCGTCATAGGTAAAGACCTTGCCGCAGGGATTGGATGGGTTGCAGAGGATCAGCGCCTTTGGCTTCTGTCTGAACGCAGATTCCAGCTCTTCGGGATCAAAATGGAAATCAGGCGGATACAGCGGAACGTATATCGGTTCTGCGCCCGACAAAATCGTATCTGCTCCGTAATTTTCATAAAACGGAGAGAACACGATCACTTTATCGCCGGGATCAGCTACGGTCATCATCGCCGCCATCATCGCCTCTGTGCTGCCGCAGGTGACGACGATCTCTGCGTTCGGGTCGATCTTTCTCCCCATAAAACGTGACTGCTTTTCAGCAAGCGCCTCACGAAAATTCTGTGCGCCCCATGTGATGGAATATTGATGAAAATCTTCTTTCGCAACCTCGGCAAGTCTGTCAAGCAGTTTCTTCGGAGGATCAAAATCAGGGAATCCCTGTGAGAGATTCACCGCTTTGTACTGATTGGAAATGCGTGTCATACGGCGGATCACGGAATCCGTGAAAGTTTCTGTTCGTTTGGAAAGTCTGGGCATAGCTGTGCCTCCATTGGTTTTTGGTATTATTATACACCGATCAGATGTGATATTCAAGTGTGCGCTCGTCGATAACTCGTCTGGATTTATGCTCTGAACGGGTATTCAGACCGCCGTCAGGATGCACGACCACACGTGCGGGTTTCACGCCGATACGCGCTTTCAATGCTGCGGTCACCTCCGCCGCCACTTCATCATCAGACTTGGGATTATCGGCATTCTTTTCTATTTCGACAGCATACTTGTTGGTGAAATCCCTTTCAAAGATCCTGATCAGATATTCCCCTGTGATACCCTCCTGCTCCCGAACGACTGCTTCAATGTCGCTTGGGAACACATTGACCGCCGAAACAATGAACATATCGTCCTTTCTGCCCTGAATATGTATCCTTCCGTGCGTTCTGCCGCAGGAGCATTTGGTGTTGTCGATCCAGCCGATGTCCCCTGTACGGAAACGAATCAGCGGACGAGCGTGCTTTCTGAGAGTTGTAAACACAAGTTCTCCGACCTGACCCGGTTCTAATATTTCACCCGTGTGAATATCAACAGTCTCGACTAAAATATGGTTTTCAGCGATGTGCAGTCCGTTCTTTGCTTCGCACATTGCAGCGCAGGCTCCGAAAATATCAGACAGTCCGTAGAAGTCAAAAACTTCTGCGCCCCATATGTCTTCAATCGCTTTTCTTGTAGCATCGATCGATCCTCCAAGCTCGCCTGCCACAATGATCTTCTTGATATTCAGATCTTTTTTGGGGTCTATACCGCTTTTGAGCGCTTTTTCGCCAAGCTGCCAAGCGTAAGACGGAGAGGTCCAGATCACAGTCGGCTGATAGGTTTTCAGCACAAAGAGCAGTCGTTCGCTCGGAAGCGTGCCGCCCCAGATGCACAGTGCGCCAAGGTTCTGCGCCCCGATCACATCAGGACCGCCAACATACAGTGAAAAATTGAGTGCGTGTACATATCGGTCATTCGGACGCATACCCACCTGCCAAAACCAGCGGCTTTCGGTCTCCTGAAATTCATCAAAATCCTTCTTTGTAAAGGGACTCATGGTCGGCACACCCGTAGAACCCGATGAGGTGGAAATAAATACAACATCCTCCTCCGGAACTGCCGCCAGCTCGCCAAGGAATGAACCGACGCCTTGTGTGTCACGCTGAGTTTTCTTGTTGATAAAGGGGAATTTCTGAATATCCTTAAGGGTCTTGATGTCCTCCGGTTTAACACCCGCTTGGTCAAAAGAACGCTTGTAGTAAGGTGCGTTCTCATAAGCGAATTTGACGATCTCCTGCAGATCTTCAAGCTGTCTTTTTTCAAGCTCTTCACGGGGCATGGTCTCAAGCTCCTCGTCCCAATATTTATTATGAATATCTCTGCTCATTGATGATAACTCCTTATTCTTTCTGAATTTTTCCTTTTGAATCTTTTATCCTATTTGAAAGTTTTTGTGAATAAAATCCCATTTTTCATTCCGGGATCGTATGATCACATCAATATCTTCGTCCGTCAGGTGTTTGAATCTGCTCTGACGTTTAAGATAAGCCGCCGCATCCGAAAACTGTTTCGGATGATGATTCAGCGTAAATGCGCCGTTTTCATATTCGGCAAGATACCACAAGCCGCAATCAACGACTTCTTTTGCCACATCGACCGTCTCATCTGTCTGAATGCCCCATCCTGTGGGACATGGCGCAAGAATGTGAATATATTTTGTTCCTTTGATGCTCTTTGCCTTTTCCACCTTGCGCATGAAGTCATTGAGATAACCTACGCTGGCAGTGGCTGCATAAGGGATGCCGTGAGCAGCAACGATCTCAAACATATTCTTTTTTGGTCTGAGATTGCCGTGAATATTTTTACCTGCGGGCGTGGTGGTCGTTCGCGCACCAAAGGGGGTGAGCGAACTTTTTTGAATGCCCGTGTTCATATAGGCTTCGTTGTCATAGCAGATATATAGAATGTCGTCGTTGCGGTCAATAGCGCCCGAAAGCGCCTGCAAGCCGATATCTGCCGTTCCGCCGTCGCCTGCAAAGCCTACTGCGTGAAAATCCGTGATCCCCTGCGCACGCAGCCCTGCCTCAACGCCTGTGAGCATGGACGCTGTACCTGCAAAGGTAGAAATGATCGCATTGTTGCCAAAGCATAGCTGCGGATAATTGAAACCGACCGCCGACATACAGCCTGCCGGCAGCACCGCGACCGCATTTTCTCCCAACACTTTCAGCGCAATGCGCACGGCAAGACTTCCGCCGCAGCCTGCGCACGCCTTGTGTCCGTAGAAAAATTCGCTCTCATTCAGAGTCTTTGCGTTAACTGCCATTTTCTTCACCGCCGATCCCTAAGAATTGTATGGTTGAGCGCTGCAGCGTCAGCTCGTCAAAGATGGTCTTTATTTCGTCAGCGGATATATTCCTGCCGCCGAGACCGCCGATGTAATTGGAGCATGGTATATGGATATCCGCCTTTTGCAGCGCAGAATTGACATTGGTATATACCGTTCCCTCATTTCCAAAGGAAACATCCTTTTCCAGCACTGCGACCGCTTTGGCATTTTTTACAGCGTCAGCGATCTCCTCGTTCGGGAAGGGACGAAGATAGCGCAGTCTTAGTAAACCGACACGTCTGCCTTCGTTTCTGAGCGCATCAACGACCTCACGGACAAGCCCTGAGATACTGCCGAGGGTAATGATGATATAATCGGCATCCTCTGTTTGATAACGCTCTGTCAGACCGCTGTAACGCCTTCCGAATATGGTTTCAAATCGTTCCTCCGCTTCCCCTATCGCTTCTTTGGCGTGCAAAATGCCGAGGTGTTCTTTATACTTAAAATAGGTGTTGGTGTCGGGTCCTGCCGAAAACGCAAGATTGCGGGGATGTTTCAGATCCATTTTATGATTCGTTTCGTATTTGGGAAGAAAGGCATCCGCCTGTTCCTGTGTGGGAACATCCACCACCTCGTAGGTATGTGTCAGCACAAAACCGTCAAGGTTCGCCATAAAGGGTGTGCTGACATTTTTTTGCTCTGCGATATAAAAGCTCATCAGCGCCAGATCCAGCGCCTCCTGCGCATTTTCGGCATACGCCTGAATCCAGCCGCTGTCAAGCTGAGAGAGCGAATCACGCTGATCGCCGTAAATGTTCCACGGCAGGGCTGTGGAACGGTTGGCATTCATCATGACGACGGGGAATCGTCCTCCTGATGCATAGGGCAGGCACTCCGCCATATAGAGCAGCCCTTGTGAAGATGTGGCGGTAAAAGCACGCGCACCGACAGATGAAGCGCCCATTGCGCAGGACAAAGCAGAATGTTCGGATTCCACGTGAATAAATTCTGCATTCAGACTGCCGTCCTCCACAAATTCAGACAGCTTCTCTACCACGATCGTCTGCGGCGTGATCGGATAGGCGGAGATCACCTGCGGACGTGCCAGACGAACACCATAGGCAAAAGCTTCGTTGCCTGATAAGAACTTTTTAGCCATTACTTTTCCGCCTCCATTTTGATGGCACCCGTCTTACAAATACGCTGACAGATGCCGCAGCCTTTGCAAAAATCGTAGTCCACTGCCACTTTCGTTTTACTGCGGCGGATCACGCCGTCAGGACAATACAGATAACAGTTCAGACAGCCCACGCACTTTTGCGCATCGATCACAGGACGGACATTACGCCATCCCGCATTTTTGGTAACAAGATATCCTGCTTCATAGGAAATCACATCGGGAACATCCGCAAAAGAGGTCGGAACATGATCTCTGAGATACGGTTTCATTCGATAACCTCCTTGTACGCTGCTTTCACGGCAGTAATATTGATCTCCTGAAGCCTTTTTGGCATGGAGTGACGGATCGCTTCACAGATCTCTTCCAAAGTGATCTCATCGGATATAGCCGCAAATGCGCCCAGCAGAATGGTATTGGTGATCGGCAGTCTGAGGATAGAAGAAGCAATGCTGCCGCCGTCCAGCGTGATGATACGCGGATCGTCATAGACCTGTTTTGTGTTCAGAAGTATTGTTCCGTTTGGCTTCAGCTCAAAAAATGCCTTTGCATCAAACAGTGTATCGTCCAGAAAAATACTGTGATCCGCCTTGGTGATCTCACTGCGGTTTCTGACGGGTCTTTTGTCGAGCTTGGTAAATGCACGGATCGGCGCTCCGCGGCGTTCAGGTCCAAAAGACGGAAACGCAAGCGCATAGGAATCCGCTTTAAGCGAGTACGCCTCTCCGAGCAGTCTTGCGGCTGTGAAAGCGCCCTGTCCTCCTCTGCCGTGCCATATGATCTCTGTCATGGTTTTGCCTCCTCAGCGCTTCCATCGAAGCAAGTATTGTTGGATCTTGTTAAATGCGAAGGATATGACGACGATCACAACGCCGATCACGATCAGTCCGACAAGCGTTCTGGTGTAATCGCCAAAATCGGAATAGTTTTTGATATAGTAACCCAGTCCGCTTTGTGCGCCGATCATTTCTGCTGAGGTCAGCAGAACAAACGATACGGTCAGTCCCTGATTGTAGCCGATAAAGATCTGCGGCAGTGACGCAGGCAGGATCACGGAGAACAGCATGGTGAAACGGTTGACGTTCAGCACCCTTGCGGAATCGAGCGTTTTTTTATCGACATTCATCACGCCGCTCATAGTGCCTGCCAGTACAGGCCAGAAAGTAGCAAGAAAGATCACGAACACCGACACAGAATGAAAGGTCGGCAAAAGGGCGATCCCATAGGGTATGTAAACGATCGGCGGTATTGCGCCGAGAAACTTTGCGATATAAGTCGCAACATTTCCGAGTCTTTCGCTGGAACCCAACAGCATCCCGAGAATGATCGCCGCCGCTGCTGCCAGCAGATAGCCCTGCAAAATAATGCCGACCGAGCTTAGTATATTGACAACGATCTTTTCGTGATCCTCGATCAGCTGCATAAAGACCCTTCCCGGCGGCGGAAACAGCGCCGCTTTCAGTAAATTAAATTTTGCAGTCGCCAGCGTCCATGCAATCAGCAGCCCGTAAATACAGCTGACAACGTCAACAAACAGCGTCAGGCTGAGCGGCTTTTTGATCACTGACGATACGATCAGCGTCAAGGCTTCTGCAATAAGCGCAAACCATACAACATATTGCGCATAAGTCTCTGTGTTCAGCCGATCGGGGATCAGCTGGATCAAAAGCAGAGCGGCAAACAGGACATGCACGATCCTGAGATATCGTTTTTTTCGTGTCATTACAGCACCACCTCTTCTTTTCCGATCTTGTTGACAATGTCGCTGTAGAACAAGGCGATCAGCTGATTGCGGAATTGATTGTATTCCTTTGTTCTGACAAGCTGCATACGGCTGCGGGGACGTTCAAACGGCACTTTGATCTCTTGATATACCTGTCCCGGATGAGCGGTCATCATCACGATCTTATCTGACAGAAAGATCGCCTCATCCAGATCATGCGTGACAAACACAACGGTCTTGCGCGCCCCTGTGCCTTCACCCTCCCACAGATCAAGAAGCAGCTCCTGCAAAACAGTACGGTTTTTGGCATCAATTGCGCCGAAGGGTTCATCCATCAGCAGAATATCGGTGTCCATAGCAAGTGCTCTTGCAATTGCCACACGCTGCTGCATACCGCCCGAAAGACGTGACGGATACTGATCCTTAAAGTCTTTTAGTCCGACCTTTTCGAGAAATGCATCTGCGATCTGCAGACGCTGCGCTTTTGTTGCGTTCTTGTTGACCTGCTTGATACCAAATGCAACATTCTTTCGGGCGCTCATCCACGGAAACAGCGAGTAATGCTGAAACACAACGCCTCTGTCAGCGCCCGGCCCCTTGATCGGCTCGCCGTCAATGAGGATCTCGCCCGAAGTCGGAAAACGGATGCCCTCCAGAATGCTCAGCAGGGTGCTTTTTCCGCAGCCGCTCGACCCGATCACGCTGACGAACTCACCCTCCTCAATGGAAAAGCTGACGTTCTTCAGGGCAGTAAAGCTGTTTTTCTTTTCGGTGTAATCAACGGTTAAATTGTTTATCTCTATCTTACTCATAAGCCCTCATCCTGCATTTATTTTCTTTCGGACACCTGTCATGATAACTTACTCGTATTGATCAAAATGCTTCTGAAGATTTGCATAGATCTCATCGTCAGGCGCTTCCTCGATCAGGCTGCTAAGAGCCTTTTGATAGATGGAAGTATTGTATAAACTGTCAATGTCATAGTCTGTTGTGTAGCCAAGCGAAACAATGGAGTTTTTGAGCGCCACCGTACCCTGCTTGTCGGGGTCGGGTACGGATGAACCATAGCCTCCGTAGACCTCTGTACGGATCAGTTCTTCATCAATGTCAATATACTTTTTCACGTCCCGAATGGTACCATCTTTGTTTTGCTGTGAAAAACGATACGCTTTGATAAGCGCGCGTTCAAAGGCAAGGTAGGTGTTGGGATAGTTTGAAAGCGCAGCGGTTGCGGCGACCTGACGGCAGCAAGGCTGATTTTCAAGCAGCGGTTCTTCAGAGCAGCGATAAACGATCTTGTAGCCTTGACTCTCGGCAAGAGAGGTATAGGGAGAATACGCTGACGCAGCGTCAATAGAACTGTTCTGCAAGGCGTTGTAGGCATCCTTCTGACTGTCAAAATAAACAATATTAACTTTATCGCTGCCCTCACCGATCCCGATGCCCTTGTCTTTCAGGAGAATTTGCAGCTCTGCATCCTGTACAGAGTTCTTCACCGACGCAACATTTCTGCCTTTGAGAATAGAAACATCCCAATCGGAAAGACCTTCGACAAATTCAGGCTTGATCACATAGCCGTGACCGTTCGTCATTTCGCCGCCAAAGATGGTCAGGTCGTGTCCCTGACTCTGAAAGGTGAGCGCCGGAACCGAACCGATGAACGCTGCATCGAGCTTGTCAGATTCCAGACCGCCGCAAAGCTCTGCTGCCGAAGAGAACAGTGTGAGCGTTACGTCAAGACCTTCCTCTGCAAAGAAGCCTTCTTCCTTTGCCACAAAACCGAGAAGATGGGCGGTAGAATTGAGATGACCCAGGTGAAAGTCTGTTTTTTCAAGAGAAATCTTGGACCGTTCGGTTTGAGAAGCATCAGTGGAAGCGTTTGACGAAGAAGCGTCCGATGATGCCTGACATCCTGTCAGAGCCGAAAGTGAAATAATGGTGAATGCGGCAGTAAGCAGCGCCGCTATGATTCTTTTTTTCATAATACAGTTTCCTTTCCTTT
>ONYV01000004.1:0-15055 GCA_900322105.1 uncultured Eubacteriales bacterium
TAACTCAAAAGTTTCGGTCAAGCCTTTTCAAAGGCTTGCAGGGTTCGGGGACAGAGTCCCCGACGGGAGTTTCAGAGGGCAGCGCCCTCTGACCTCCCCTCATATTTTGAACGAAGAAGTGATCATATGGCAAAGTTAGTATATGACAAAAACGGCAGACTGCTGTTTACCAAAGAGATGAAAAAGGAATACACCATCCTTTTTCCGATGATGGCAAAGATCCATTTCAATCTGATGAAAAACATCTTTGCAAAGTTCGGTTATAAGGTTGCGCTGCTCGATACCGAAGGTCCCGAGATCGCACAGGTCGGACTGAAATATGTACATAACGACACCTGCTATCCTGCGATCCTGACCATCGGGCAGCTGATCCACGCCGTACAAAGCGGTAAATATGATGTGGATAAGATTGCCCTGCTGCTGACCCAGACAGGCGGCGGATGCAGAGCCTCCAACTATATCCATCTCCTGCGCAAAGCCCTCGTCAAGGCAGGGTATGAAAAAATTCCTGTCATTTCTCTGAATATGTCGGGCATGGAAAAAAATCCCGGCTTTCAGATCACTCTGCCGCTGCTCAGAAGAATCGCCGCCGCAGGACTTTACGGCGACATGATCATGAGCATCGCCAATCAGGTGCGCCCTTATGAAGTCAACAAAGGCGATACGGACGCTATGATCGACAAATGGACGCAAAGACTGACGATCATCCTGTCTGACGGCTACGGCTTCACCAGAAAGGAACTGAATAAGTATCTTGACAAGATCGCCGCCGATTTTGCGAAGATCAAAATCGAAAAGACACCGAAGATCAAGGTCGGCATCGTCGGAGAGATCTATGTTAAATACGCAAGTCTTGGCAATAATAACTTAGAAGGCTTTTTGCGTGAACAGGATTGTGAGATCAACCTGCCGGGTATCCTCGGTTTTGCGATGTTCAAGGTTGACAACCGCTTAGAGGACTATAAACTCTACGGCGGCAGCAAAGCAAAATATCTGGCCGTCAAAGCCCTGATGGATTTTCTGACGGACTATGAAACGCTTGTGATCGAAAATCAGGTCAAGCACGGCTTCCGTCCCATCACACGCTACCAGCACACTAAGGAACTTGTCAAGGGTGTTGTCGGCTACGGCAGCAAAATGGGAGAAGGCTGGCTTTTGACAGGCGAAATGCTGGAGCTGATCGAATGCGGCTTTGAAAACATCGTCTGCACACAGCCCTTCGGATGCCTGCCGAACCACATCAACGGCAAAGGCATGATACGAAAGATCAGACAAAAAGACAGCCGCGCCAACATCGTTGCCATCGACTATGACCCCGGCGCGCCGAGAAAAGTCTGCGCAGGAAGCCAAAGACGCCGCAGAAGAAGCGGCTGACGCAGCCCGCAGAACCGAAGCCTGCCCTGAAAACTGTGACGGTTCAAACTGCGCAGGATGTCAGGAATAACATCACCGCCGTATGTTCATCCGCATACGGCGGCATCTGTAAGAAGGGAAACTGATATGAAAAAATGGGAAGATCTGCCGCCGCAGTTTCAAAATGAATCCGTCAGACCATATTATGATATTCTCTCACACAAGACCGCAGCTCTGATCCTGAAACGGTGCTTCGATATCCTGATCTCCCTGATCCTGACGCTCATCTGTCTGCCGTTCATGCTGATCATCGCCGTCTGGATCAAGTGCGACTCCAAAGGCAGTGTATTTTTTCTGCAAAAGCGCATCACAAAATACGGCAGACCCTTTCGTATCGTGAAATTCCGCACGATGGTCACTGACGCCGAAAAACAAGGGACGCAGGTCACCGTTAAAAACGACAGCCGTGTCACAGGCGCAGGAAAGTTTTTGAGGAAATGCCGTTTAGATGAGCTGCCGCAGCTGTTTAACGTGCTGAAAGGCGATATGACCTTTGTCGGCACACGTCCCGAAGTACCGAAATATGTTGACGGCTACACAGACGAAATGTACGCTACCCTGCTGATGCCTGCGGGTATCACTTCACTGGCAAGCATCAAATTCAAGGATGAAGAAAAGCTGCTCAGCGGCGCAAAGGATACGGATGAAGTTTATCTTCACACCGTTCTGCCGCAGAAGATGGTCTATAATTTAGAGTATATCAGCAAATTCAGCTTTTTCTATGATATCAAGCTCATGTTTCAGACATTTTTTGCCGTGATCTGACGGAGGCTGCGATCTCAGATATTGACCCTGACAGACCGACCTTATCAAACAGCAGTCATATTGCTTCATGACTGCGAAAATATTACCATATCAAACTATTTTTAATTGGAGGCATACCTATGAAAAAAGCATTGATCTCTCTTTTGCTCTCAGGTGTGATGATCGTCACGCTCGCTTCCTGCAGTGTAGAGGTCAACACGACCGCCACAACGGACGAAAGCTCCGTTTCCGTCACAGACAACCTCATCCTCGGACAAAAGACCGAATCCGCAGAGAAGTATACGCTCTATCTCGGACTCAACGACAAAGACACCTTTAAGCAAAAATTCAGCACAGAAGATTCCCTGAAAAAAGCCAATCAGATCTGCGCAAAATACGCAGGCGGCTACACTCAACTTTCCGCTAACGGCGGCTGGACAAACGACGACGGCACAATGGGACACGAAAACACTCTGGTATACATTATTTATGATATTACCGAAGACAAGCTGCAGGGAATGCTTGATGAGCTTCTGAAGGAATTTAACCAAAGTTCCATCTTAGTCGAAAAGGAACTGGAATCTCATATTTATTATTCGGGAAAATAAGTCAGATGTTGACAAACGCTGTACATATTTTCCGCTTTTAGGTGATATTCCATGATGATATATGAAATGTCCGTACAGAAAAAACAGCAGGTACATTCCGATCACGGTATTGTACCTGCTGTTTGTTGTTTATGAATGTTGAAATGCAAAGCAATGAAAACTGCACTTTCAGCATTTCGGAAAATATTTACTGCTTGATCTCTTCCATCTGGTAGATCTCGAAGATGTCGCCTTCCTTGATATCACTGAAACGTTCCAGCGTGATACCGCACTCAAAACCTGCGGCGACTTCCTTGACAGAATCCTTGAATCTCTGGAGAGATGCGATCAGATCATCAGCGATCACGATACCGTCACGCACAACACGCACCTGAGCGCCTCTCATCACCTTGCCGCTGAGAACATACGAACCCGATACCAAGCCGACATTCGTGATCTTGTAGGTCTGACGTACTTCGACCTTGCCAAGAATGACTTCCTTGTATTTCGGCGCAAGCATACCCTTCATAGCGGCTTCGATCTCTTCGATGCAGTCATAGATGATCCTGTACAGACGCAGATCCACACCGTCACGCTTTGCATTTTCTTCTGCCACTGCATCGGGACGGACGTTGAATCCGACAATGATCGCATTGGAAGCGGATGCCAGCATAACGTCCGATTCACGGATTGCGCCTACGCCGCTGTGGATGACATTGACACGGATCTCATCGTTCGTGAGCTTTTCCAGCGACTGTCTGACAGCCTCCACCGAACCCTGAACGTCTGCCTTGACAATGATCTTGAGTTCTTTCATATCGTCCAGACGCATCTGATCGAACAGGTTGTCAAGCGTTACCTTGGTACGGCTGTTGAAGCGTTCTTCCTTTTCGGCGGTCTTTCTCTGCTCTACCAGTTCACGTGCCAGACGTTCATCCGAAACGGCGTTGAACACATCGCCGCCTGTGGGAACATCATCCAGACCCGTGATCTCAACAGGTACAGACGGACCTGCATTCTTCACACGCTGACCCTTATCATTCATCATGGCTCTGACACGTCCAACCGTCGTGCCTGCTACGATGATATCACCGACATTGAGCGTACCGTTCTGTACCAAAACGGTTGCGATCGGACCTCTGCCCTTGTCGAGTCTTGCTTCGATGACCGTACCCTTTGCGGCTCTGTCGGGATTGGCTTTCAGCTCTTTCATATCCGCCACCAGCAGCACCATTTCCAAAAGGTCGTCAATACCCTCTTTGGTATGAGCGGAAACGGGGATAACAGGCGTATCACCGCCCCATTCTTCGGGAACGATCTCATATTCGGTGAGCTGCTGCTTGACCTGCTCGACATTTGCGCCGGGCTTGTCGATCTTATTAACAGCAACGATGATCGAAACGCCTGCCGCCTTTGCATGGTTGATGGCTTCAATGGTCTGCGGCATGATGCCGTCGTCCGCTGCCACAACGAGGATCGCAATATCCGTTACCTGAGCGCCTCTTGCTCTCATGGTCGTAAAGGCTTCATGTCCGGGCGTATCGAGGAAGGTGATCTCCCTGTCGTCGATCGTCACACGGTAAGCGCCGATATGCTGTGTGATGCCGCCTGCTTCCGTTGCGGTGACATGGGCATGACGGATACAGTCCAGAAGGGAGGTTTTACCGTGGTCAACGTGACCCATCACGACAACGACAGGCGCGCGCGTCACAAGGTTTTCATCCGCATCGTCACTGTCGTCAATGATCTTTTCTTCGATGGTTTCTACGGTCTCTTTCTCGACCTTTGCATGAAACTCCATCGCTACGAGTGAAGCGGTGTCAAAGTCAATAACATTATTAACGCTCGCCATCACGCCCAGTGCCATGAGCTTGGTAATGACTTCTGCTGCCCTTGCTTTCAAGCGGAGCGCCAGCTCTCCGACCGTGATCTCGTCAGGGATTTGTACGGTAATGGGCTTTGTCTTTCTGTCCTTTTCGATACGGCGCATTCTTTCCTGCTCGGTCTCCTTGCGGGAATTGCGGGGCTTGCCCTTCTGCTGAGAACGCTGTGTGATCTTCTGACGGGACACCGTATTGACATTGTGCATTTTTTCACTTGCCAGACGGTCATACTTTTCATTATAACGTTCGATATCCACATTGCTCGAACGGGTGTTGATGACTCTGCTCCTGCTGCCAAAGCCTTCTTCGGGTGCTGCTGCGGCAGGCTGCTGCGGTTTGTTTGTCTTTGCGGCAGGCGCAGCGGTTTTTTTGCTCTGCTGCGGCTTTTTATCATTCTGCGTCTGCTGCTTGCCCTGCTTTGCCTTGTCCTGCTTCTTATCCTTTTCGGACGGTTTGCCGTTCGTCTTTCCCGTTTTTTCAGACTGTTTAGCAGGCGCTGCCTTTTCTTCGGCTTCCTTTTCCTCAGATACCTGCTGTACTTCCTCGGCAGGTGCCTGTTCGGGCTCTTCCTTTTCTTCTGCGGATGCAAAGTATGCATCAAAGCTCTCCACTTTGTTTTTCTGCGTATAGTGTTCAAAAACGATATTGAGTTCTTCCTCTGTCAGAGCGGTGGCGGGCTTTTTGACAACGCCCAGCTGCGCCTTCAGTACATCGGCTACCTCTTTATTGGTGACATTCAGGTCTTTTGCGACCTCGCTCAGCTTATATTTTATCATATACATTCCTCCTGACTATTCTCTCCGCAAAGGGCTTTCACAGACTTGGCAAAGCCGCTGTCATTGATGGCAATAATCCCTGTCTGTTTTCTTCCGACAGCTTTTCCAAGAAGTTCCATTGTACAGTCAAGGCAGCAAATCTCTGTGCCGCTGCGCTGCGCCTGTTCTCTGATACTTTGCATCGTCCTTTCGGACAGGTCTGCGCTCAGCACCAACAGTCTGCATTTTCCTTTCTGCATGGCGTCATATGCCGCATCATACCCCATCGCTAATTTTGCGGCTCTTCTTGCGATTCCCAACATTGAGAGCAGCTTTTCCTCCATCATGATCTATCCTCCCATATCAGGCTTTTTGAACGGATCGAACGATCCGCTTGACCTGTAAAAGATTCCGCTCTTTTTACAAAGGCGGCATTTTCGGGAGAGTGCCGCCCTTCGCCGACCCCATCCCGACAAGCTCCATGCAGGATACATAACGGCTTTGCATCAGCCCGTGAAAAACACAAAGAGTATTTTTTGCTTCACGTTTCCGCCCATGTCCTCCGAAAATGCACCCTGCCAAATGAGCTTTTTATTCGCTCTGAACAAGCTCCTGTTCCAGACGCACATAGATCTCATCGGGTATCTTACAGCTGAAAGCCTTTTCCAGCCGTCTTGCTTTTTTCGCTGCGGCAAGACACGCTGCCCGACGGCAGACATAAGCGCCCCGTCCCGGCTTTTTGCCTGTGATATCCACACTGATCTCTCCCTTTTGCAGCGTCTCTCCGTTTTCATCCGTAAGATCAGGCGCCTTTACGATCCGCACAAGCTCTCTTTTTTCCTTCATTTCGTTACATCCCGTGCATTTTCTCAAGGGGATCTTTTTTTGCTTCATGCTCCACGGCACCTCTCTTTCCTGTCAGACTTACTCCTCGGTATTTTCATCCTCTTTTTCTGCTGCTTCATCGGCAATATTTTCTGTCTGCTCACCGGCTTCGGCATCCGTCGTTTCATCCTCCGCCTCTTTTGCTGCGGTCTCTTCCTCGCTGCTCTCCGCCTTTGCAGGCTGTTCTTCTTTTTCTCCCTCGTCTTCTCCATAGAAGCCGCTTTCGGGACGGATATCGATCTTCCATCCTGTCAGCTTGGCAGCCAGACGGACGTTTTGTCCCTTGTTGCCGATTGCAAGCGACAGTTGACTGTCAGGAACGGTTGCTTTGCAGACTCTTTCCTGATCGGGGTCGATATCTACCTTAACGACCTCGGCAGGCGACAGCGCAGCTGTGATAAACTTGACAGGGTCTTCGCTGTATTCCACGATATCAATCTTTTCTCCGCCAAGGATCTCAACGATCGCGCTGACTCTCTGACCTCTCTGACCGATACAAGCGCCTACGGCGTCCACATTCTCGTCCTTGCTGAACACGGCGATCTTTGTGCGGGAGCCTGCCTCTCTGGTAATGGACTTGATCTCGACCGTACCGTCAAAGATCTCCGGCACTTCCGATTCAAACAATCTTCTGACAAGATCGGGGTGCGTTCTGGAAATGAGCGCTCTCGGCTCTTTTCCGCCTGTCTTGATATCTACGATATATACCTTGATCTGACTGCCCTCTGTCAGCACCTCGCCGCTGATCTGCTCATTTTTCGGCAGTATGGCGATCGACTTTCCAAGCCGCAGCATAGCGCTTCCTGTTTTGGGGTCTACCTGCTCAACGGTCGCCGTCACGATCTCCTTGAGCTTACTCTGATATTCCGCAAGCGCCTGTCCCTTTTCACCGTCACGGATGCCCTGACGGATAATGCTTCTGGCGGTCTGTACGGCGATCCTGCCGAAATCCTTCGGATCGAGCTTGATGGCGATCTTGTCGCCCTCTGCTGCGGTGGGCATGATCTTTTGCGCTTCTTCCATCGAGATCTCCCTGTCGGGATCAAGCACCTCAGCGGCAGCGGTCTTGTACAGAAAGACATCAAACACGCCCTCATCGGGATCCATTTTGATCAGCACATCCTCATTGCCGTTATAGGTGCTTTTGCAGGCGGTCATGATCGCTTTCTGAATCTGCGCCAGCATAAAATCAACAGGAATGCCTCTTTCCTTTTCCATCAGAGCCAGCGCTTCATACAGCTCTGTATTTCTGTTATCCTGCGGCTGTTCCGCTTTCTTTTTTCTCATGGTTTTACCTCCGTATTCTCTTTTTGCCTGATGATATGGTCACGTCAGCTCAAAATCGTCTAACTTAATATATACCGTATCTTTTTTGTTTATCACTTTTTCCTGACCCGATACGGCGATCGTCACCGTATCCTTTTCGTGTGAGATCAGCGTACCCTTCATATCCCTTTCGCCCGTTTCATCGGGACGGATCAGCCGCAGCATGACCTTTGCGCCAAGAAAAGCGTCAAAATGCTCGGGGCGGATCAGTTCACGCTCGATCCCCGGAGAAGATACCTCCAAAATATAGTTCTGTTCGATCGGATCCAGCGCATCCAGCGGTTCGTCCACCGCTCTGGTGACATTCTCGCAGTCGTCGATGGTCACGCCGCTGTCCTTGTCGATAAAGATCCGCAGATACCACTGCGCACCCTCTTTCAGAAAGCGGACATCCCACAGCTGCAGTCCCATTTCCTGCACAATCGGCTCGACAAGCTCCGTCACTGCTTCCACGGTATTGGTTTTGGTTTTCTTTTTCTCTGCCATAGTAACTGCTCCTGTTCCTGAGAGACAGTTTGTCCCCCATTAACGATAAAAGAGCGGGTCGCCCCACTCTTTTGTCAAATAGCATATTCTGTCTTACATAATATTATCACAGCTTTTCCCATTTTGCAAGGTCTTTTGAAAAATATTTCCCTGAAAAACCGCTCATCTTCCGCCTGAAAAGCGGATTTTTTTATGCAAAATACGAAGCAAGCGCCTTGGCAAGAAGCAAATGCGCAAAAGGGTCAAGATGCACTCCGTCCGATTTTCCTACAGACGTAAGCTGTCCCACATCAAGAAATTCGCAGTGTTCACTTTCTGCAAGCGCACGATAGTATGCGCTGAGCTCTGACGACACGCTGACCGAGCGGAGATCAAAGTCTTCATCTGTGACAGCAAGCTCCGTCATCGGCGCAGGACACAGCAGCAGGATATGCATATTGCTGTCATACTGTTTCAGCATAGAGAGCAGCGTTTCCATTCCTTTTGCGATCTCCCCGGCAGAAGCGCCGAAAGCAGTCTTGCAGTCGTTGGTGCCGAGCATAACGATCGCATTGTCGATATGCTCCTCTCGCGTCAGTATGGCTGCAAGCGCCGTCTTTCCGTTTCGGGTCACAGACTTCGGATCGTCAAATACGGTCGTTCTGCCGTTTTCCCCTTCTTCGATCACTTTATATCCCTTGTCCCTGAGCATTTCTGACAGCAAAGCCGTCCACCTGGTTTCTCTGCCATATCTGCCGTGATCTTCGGGACGAAAGCCGTAGGTGTTGGAATCGCCAAAACAAAGTATCGTTTTCATTTCTGTTCCCCTTTTCTTTGTCAGATGTAATAATTCTGCGCAGCGTTGGTGTTGAAATCGTCGATGATGCTTTGCAGCGTGATACCTTCAAGGTAATTGTTGATGACCTTGGAAAGACCGCTCCAGACAGGAAGAGTGATGCATTCCGATGCTCTGGGGCAGAGGTTTTCTTCGCCCTCAAGACACGCTACCAGCGCTAAATTCCCTTCTGTCAGCCGCAGTATCTCCGCCACCGTATATTGATCGGCAGGCTTTGACAGCATATAGCCGCCCTGATAGCCGCGGTTTGCCCGAAGCAGTCCCGAACGGCTCAGCAGCGGCACGATCTGTTCGAGGTATTTTTTAGAGATCTGCTGCCGCTGCGCAATATCTTTCAGGGAAATAAACCCCTCGTCGCTGTGCATGGCAAGATCGAGCAGCATCCTCAGAGAGTATCTGCCCTTTGTCGAAATTTTCATAAAAGTTCACGTCCTTGCGTCTTAGTACTTATAATACCCTATTATACCATATGTTTAGTATGTTTTCAATCGTGAATGACGCCTGAAATTCACAAATCACCATTTTTTTTTTACAATTTCCTATGCACCCGTCATCTTTCCGAAAATGCAATCGGAATTTGAAAACGATTTTCAAATATATATTGACAAAGCGATGAAGGAATGGTAAAATTAAAAACATATTTCAAATCTGGCTGTCAGACAATGCGATCTGTTCAGCCGCTTCGGAGGAAATATGGAAATAAAAATCAAAAAAACCCGTTTCATCAAAGCTGCCGCTGTTTGTCTGATGTCGGCAGTCCTGCTGCTTCTGAGCATGAGCGGCTGTGTTAAGGATACCAAAAAAGAAGGCACGCTCCGGATCGTCACAACGATCTTTCCTTCCTACGACTGGACAACCCGAATTTTAGGCAGCAACCCTGCAAACGCAGATGTCAGGATGCTCATCGACAACGGCGTTGATCTTCACAGCTACCAGCCCTCGGTAGATGACATCCTGCTGATCTCCAACTGCGATATGTTCATCTATGTCGGCGGTGAATCGGATGCGTGGGTCAAGGACGCTTTAGCGCAGTCTGCCAACAAAAACATGGTCGTTGTCAATTTAATGGAGCTGCTCGGAGAGGATATTCGGGAGGAAGAGATCGTTTCGGGAATGCAGCAGGAAGAAGAGGACGATCAGGAGGACGAGAAAGAATATGACGAACACGTTTGGCTGTCGCTGAAAAATGCCGATATCTTTTGCAGAGCGATCTGTGACAAGCTCTGTACGCTCGACAGCAAAAACGCCGGCACTTACCGCAAAAATACCCAGAGCTACTGCCAGCAGTTAGCGTCTTTGAACAATGAATATCAGAAAGCCGTTGATGCATCCCAAAACAAGACCCTGCTCTTTGGCGACCGCTTTCCGTTTTTGTATCTGACAAAGGATTATGACCTGAAATACTTTGCCGCCTTTGCAGGATGCTCCGCCGAAACGGAAGCAAGCTTTGATACCATCATCTTCCTTTCCGGCAAAACAGACGAACTGAAACTCAAAGCGATCCTGAAAACAGAAGGTTCTGACGGCTCTGTTGCAAAGACCATCCGTGACAATACAAAAACAAAGGATCAGAAGATCCTGACGCTGCATTCCATGCAGTCTGTCACATCTGAAAACATCCGTCAGGGTACGTCTTACCTGTCCGTTATGCAGGATAACCTGAAGACCCTGAAGGAAGCATTATGACCTTTCCGTAATGAGGTGCAGTCATGTCAATGATAGAAGTAAAAGATCTGGCGCTCGGCTATGAAAACAGCGCCATTCTGAAAGGGCTGAATTTCACCGTCAATAAAGGCGATTATCTCTGTATCGTCGGTGAAAACGGTTCGGGAAAGTCCACTCTGATGAAAACCCTCCTGGGGCTGCAAAAGCCGCTTTCGGGTGAGATCCTCTTCGGGGACGGACTCAAAAAAAACGAGATCGGTTACCTTCCGCAGCAAACAGTCGTGCAAAGAGATTTTCCCGCCTCCGTGCGGGAGATCGTTCTTTCAGGCTGTCAGTCACGCTGCGGATTTCGTCCGTTTTATAATAAGGCGGAAAAGCAGCTTGCCGAACAGAACATGGAAAGAATGGGCATCAAGTCCTTTGAAAAACGCTGCTATCGTGAGCTGTCGGGCGGTCAGCAGCAGCGTGTGCTGTTAGCAAGAGCGCTGTGCGCCACTCAGAAGATACTGCTGCTTGACGAACCTGTTTCGGGGCTTGACCCGATGGTCACAGCAGAAATGTATGATCTGATCGAAAGCCTGAACAAGGAAGGCATCACCACCATCATGATCTCTCACGATATCACCGCCGCCATCCACTATGCTTCTCACATCCTTCATATCGGCAAAAAAACCTTTTTCGGCACAAAAGACGATTATATCAAAAGCGATATCGGAAAGCTCTTTATCCTGCAGGAAGGCGGTGAGACAAATGTTTGAAACGCTGATGAACTATCTGCAGTATCCCTTTGTCCGCTACGCTCTGATCGTCGGCATCCTGATCGCTGTCTGTTCCTCTCTTTTGGGCGTGACTTTGGTACTGAAACGGTTCTCCTTTATCGGAGACGGTCTTTCACACGTTGCTTTCGGCGCTATGGCGATCGCTGCTGTGCTGAACCTGACGAATCAGAACATCATCGTCATGCCCGTCACCATTGTCAGCGCCGTTTTGCTGCTGCGCGCAGGGCAAAACGCCAAGATCAAGGGCGACGCTGCCATCGCCATGATCTCCGTCGGTGCTCTGGCGTTCGGTTACCTGCTGATGAACATCTTCTCTACCTCTTCTAATCTTTCGGGGGATGTGTGCAGCACGCTGTTTGGCTCAACGACTTTTCTCACGCTCTCCCTGAGCAATGTTGTTACCTGCTCTGTCATTTCCGCCATCGTGGTCATTGTCTTTTTGCTGTTCTACAACAAGATCTTCGCCGTCACCTTTGATGAAGGCTTCGCCACCGCCGCAGGGACCGGCGCCAAACGCTATAACCTGCTCATCGCTGTCATGATCGCTGTGGTGATCGTCATGGCAATGAACCTTGTCGGCTCTCTGATGATCTCCGCTCTCGTGATCTTCCCTGCGATATCCTCCATGCGCATCTTCAAGAGCTTCAAGTCCGTCACAATTTTTTCGGTGATCCTGTCGGTGATCTGCGCTGTCACAGGAATGCTGATCTCTATCCTGGCAGGAACCCCCGTCGGCTCGACCATCGTTGCCGCAAACGTCGGCGCTTTCTTCCTTTGCAGTCTGATCGGACTGTTCCATAAATAACCGACATCGCCGTATCGCTGTTTTTCAACAACGGTACGGCTTATTTTTACAAAAAAATGCTTTTGTGATAAAAAACAGGGTAGCATTTTCCTTTCATATATGTTATGATAATAGTAAGAAACTTTTGTCGGAAACAAACAAAGCCCTGCTTTGTCCGCTATCTTTGTATAAACAGAAAACGCTCACGCTGTTATGATATTCTGCGCTTGCCGACCGATCTGAAAAGGAGATGTTATTTATGAAGAAAAGAATCCGAACGCTTGCTTTTGCAGCGCTTCTGTCACTCACATTTACTCTGAGCGCAGGCTGCGCCGCAAAAAATGACACCGACACTCCCGTTGAAGTGAGCGACACCAAAAATTCCACGCTGCAGGATGATAGGCAGGAGTCCAAAGCAGAATCCTCCGACCATATCAAGATCGCTGTCCCCGAAGATCCGTCCTCTGCGCCTGAAACAGACGAATTCTCAGACCAAAACATCACAAACGTTTCCTCGCCTGAACAGCCCGAAACAAAAACGCCTGCTCCTGCCGATACCGGCGCGCTGCTCGATAATGAAAGCAGCATCACTTCCGCTGCTGAACAAACCTCTTCACAGGAAAGCGCTGCTCCGACAGATAATACCGCATCCGCCAACAGCGCAGCTCCCGAAGCGTCAAAGATCCCGATCGATCCCGATTCCGTTACGCTCTCCTCTCACACGCTCGGGATGAATGTCGGCGATACCGTCAAGCTCACCGCAGCCCTTTCTCCTGCCAACACCACCTCCACAAGGATCCGCTGGTACTGGTCAAATTCCGGCATCATCGTCATCAACGACAAAGCCGAAGTAACGGCAGTCGGTCCGGGTACTGCTACCATCACCGTTGAAACTGTCAACGGCAAGCGTGATGAGTGTACGGTCACCGTATACGGCGAAGGAACGATCAGCCCGATCGCATCCCCCCATCAAACAACGACCCTGAACCCTGCCTATCTGCCCTATTATCCCGATTATAACTGGGATGCTGTGATCGCCGACCTGAAAAAGATCGGAGAAGAACAGTACGGTCTTGTCTGGGAAGACGGACTGTGGGTACGAAACAACGCCTCTGAATTAGGCGGTCCCACAGGCGCCTGCACCATCGAATATCCCGCTCATTCCGCAAAAGCCTGCTATGCCGATTATGACGGCAAGCCCGTATTCGACTCTGCAAAATTCCGTGAAGACTGCGTGCGTATGTTCAAGGATCTCGAAAAAGATTTTTCAAAGAGCAGCTGGTCACTCAGCGGCCGCCCCTTCAAGATCATGGTAGAAGATGCAGGACTGGACAACCGCGGCGTACAGGACTACTGCGTCTATCTGCTGTATAACTGATCGTTTTCTCACACAGACCCGATACATAACAATTTGCCCCGAAACCTGAATGGTGTTTCGGGGCATTTTTTATAGACCTTATGTTGCTGCGCTATGTCAGCTTCACTCGGATGGTATCGGTTTTGCCGCTGTCTGTAAACGTGTGAAAGGTAATGTCGGCATAAGCGTCGCTCCACTGTATGGTATAGTCGCCATTGTTTCTGCCGCCGTCATCCGTTTGAAAACTGCCGATCACATGAGCCTCACCGTTTTTCTTCACCTGATAGACCGTTCCAAAGCCGCCGAGCAGAAAAGATTTTTCCTCGATCACAATGCTGTGCTGACCGTTTGAAAACGGATAGTATTCGGGATGATAGGATTTATCGTCCGTTTGTCCCCCTGCCACAGCGCTTGCGACCGGAATCAGCACCAGACATACGATGGTCGTAAGCCACATCAGCGCCGCTTTTCCCGCTGTTTTTTGTTTATGGCGCAGCCAGACTGCGATACATCCGATCGAACCTGCAAAGCACAGCAGCACCACTAAAAGGATCGTCAGCCCTGCGATCACCTGAAAAAACTCGTGATCGGAATGTTTTTGTATCACGCCGTTTCTGAAAGTATAGGTCAGCGTTTCGGGCGTCGATTTCAGCACATATGCAAATATCAGCAGCAGCGCAGAAAGTCCCAATGCGATCAACGGCTCTATCTTGATAAACTTCGGTAAGATCTTCGACATCCGTCATCTCCGCCTTTCACTTTATTCCTTGACACTTACACATCTTACTATGTTAGACTTCCTCGGAAACTGGAGAAGTCTATTATCCCGATACCGTCAAGTCTTTCGTGATGATGCTCACGAAAATCAGCTTTGTCAGGGAAGTTACACGGAAAAAAACCTTTTCCGGCGAAAAAAGGGAGTTCCTTATCTCGCCTGTTGGCTCGGTCGGTGCTTCTGCCTGCGGCAGAAGTGTCCGCCGGACACCCGCACTCCCTTTCCTAAAACCGCTGATTTTTTGTAAAGTGATTTTTCAAATCAACAGAACTTAGGGCAATACCGCACAAAGACCGCTTAACAGCGCTCCTGCGGCACTATCTTTGTGCGGTATCGCCTTAACGACAAAAAGAGACCTGAACTCTAACGAATTCAGGCCTCTTGATCGCGCGCCGGAAGGGACTCGAACCCCTGACCTACTGGTTCGTAGCCAGTCACTCTATCCAGCTGAGCTACCGGCGCATAGCACAAGTCTTTTCAGACTGCCTTAATATAATAACACATCATTTCAAAAAATGCAAGAGGAATTTTTATATTTTTTCAAAAAATTCTTTCAGCCTCATTTTCAGGCGCTTTTGACAAATGATCCAAAATGCAGTACAGCAGAATACGGCAAAGCGAAAAATTCGATATTGAAATTATCTCGAATTTGAGTTACAATAAAGGAATAAAGTTATCAAGCAACTTAAAGCTTTCCCGCACAAAGCAAGCCTTTCGGTTCAGCACCGCCGCTGCTTGATCTTCGTGCGGTATTGCCCTAATATTTCATCGAATGGAGGAA
>ONYV01000004.1:15092-18177 GCA_900322105.1 uncultured Eubacteriales bacterium
ACACAGAAATGGGTACACTATTTGAAAAAATCAGCGGAGATGACGCGATCTTCAATAGCAGCGAATATCGGAATGACGCCTTGCTGTTCAATTATATCGAATCTGCCCGCTGCACAGATGATTACGACATTTTCAGCGATCACAAAAATGCGATCATCGTTTTGCCGCATCACGGCAGCCGTGTCTGGATTTGGACCTCCTCTGCGATCAAAACCGCTCCGTCTAAGCTCATCGACATCTGCCGTTTTTTGCGTGATACCGAAATCAAAAAACCGGAAATTTACCTCAAATATGAGATATCCAATAATTTTTCAGATCTTTTCGCCATCACCTCATCAGAATACGGATATGTCGTCAAGGACGAGCTTTCGTTGGCGGCGCTGATCTATGAAGGCGACGAAAAGCCCGAAGAACACAGCGGAGAAACCATTATCCATATCGACAAAAACAACCCTCAGCACGTTGCCCTTGTAACGGAATTTTATCAGGCGTGCTGTGAGGAATTTCACTGGCACGATAAGTTAGAGAGAAAGATCCGTGAATATCTTGATATGCAGCTCTACGCTTATGTCAAGGACGGAAAAATGCTGGCAAACGCCGTCATCGGCGGCCACACCGACAACTATATCCGCATCAAGTCTATCGCCGTTCTTGCCGATCACCGCAAAACGGGCATCGGCTATCAGATGTGCTGCTATATCATCAACCGCATCAAAGCCTGCGACAAAAAGCCTGTTCTTTATTTCCACGTCAAAAACGCAGGCGCTCAGGCGCTTTTCAAAAAGGTCGGCTTCCGAATGCATGACAAGATCTATCTGATCAAAACCGACGAGACCGACTGACGGCAGCCGTGAAAAGTCTGCTGTCTTTTTGCGCACCGCCATTTTATAACTCAAGAACACAGGAGGAAAAGCTATGCAAAAGCATAACGGAGAAAAATACTATATCACCACCCCCATCTACTACCCTTCGGGCAATCCGCACATCGGTCACTGCTACACCACCGCAGCCTGCGACTCTATCGCAAGATATAAGAGAATGCAGGGCTATGACGTCATGTTTTTGACGGGTACGGATGAACACGGTCAGAAGATCGAACAAAAAGCAAACGAAGCAGGCGTCAGCCCGAAAGAATATGTCGATAAGATCGTTGAAAAGTTCAAAAGCCTTTGGCAGTATATGAACATCAGCTATGACAGATATATCCGCACGACTGACGATTATCATGTAACGTCCGTTCAGAAGATCTTCAAAGAGCTTTATGACAAGGGGTATATCTACAAAGGCGAATACAAGGGCAAATACTGCACTCCCTGCGAGAGCTTCTGGACAGAATCCCAGCTTGTGGACGGTAAATGCCCCGACTGCGGCAGAGCCGTTACGGAAGCAAAAGAGGAAGCCTATTTCTTCAAAATGTCCCCCTTTGCCGACAGGATCGAAAAGCTCCTCACCGAAACCGATTACCTCCGTCCGAAAACAAGAGCCGTTGAGCTTGTCAACAACTTCATCAAGCCCGGACTTGCCGATCTCTGCGTTTCCAGAACCAGTTTCAAATGGGGCATCCCCGTCACCTTCGATACCAAACACGTGGTCTATGTATGGATAGATGCGCTCTCAAACTATATCACCGCCCTCGGATTCGGAAATGACGCTTACGACGATTACCGGACCTACTGGCCGGCGGATGTCCATATGGTAGCAAAGGATATCATGCGTTTCCATGCCATCATCTGGCCTGCAATGCTCATGGCGCTGGAACAGCCTCTGCCAAAGCACCTTGCTGTTCACGGCTGGATCACTTTTGACGGTAAAAAAATGGGCAAATCTCTCGGCAACGTGGTAGACCCTTTCATGCTCGGTCAGCGCTACGGCGCAGATACCATCCGCTACCATATTCTCCGTGAGATGGCGCTCGGTTCTGACAGCTCCTTCTCCAACGAGATCATGATCAACCGCATCAACACCGATCTTGCCAACGGTCTTGGCAACCTTGTTTCCAGAACGGTCGCTATGGTGGAGAAATACTTCGGCGGCACTCTGCCCTTAGAACAGCAAAGCGGCGAATTTGACGACGACCTCATCGCTCAGGCGACCGCACTCAGCGACAAAACAGACGAATATGTGGACTCCACCCGTCTGAACAAAGCCCTTGAAGAGATCTTCAGCGTGGTATCCCGCGCTAACAAGTACATCGACGAAACCACCCCGTGGATATTGGCAAAAGACGAAAGCAACAAGCCTCGCCTTGCCTGCGTGCTGTATAACCTTTTAGAGACCATCCGTATCGTATCGACCCTTCTTTCCGCTTTCATGCCCTCCACCATGCCGCAGGTATGGGAACAGATCGGCGCAGATGAAAGCGCCGTTTCCTATGACAACACTGCCACCTTTGGCGTACTGCCGAAAAACGTCACGGTCCATAAGGGTAATATCATCTTCCCTCGTATTGACGTAGAAAAAGAGATCGAAGAACTGAACCGGCTCATCTCTGCATCCCAGACCACTCAAAAGCCCTCTGAACAAGCGGAGAAGAAGCCCGAAAAAAATACGGAAGCGATCGAAGGCATCGCAAAGATCGGCATCGAAGACTTTATGAAAGTACGTCTGTGCGCTGCAAAGATCACCGCCTGTGAGCCTGTCAAGAAAGCAAAGAAGCTGCTCAAGCTCACACTAAATGACGGCGCAGGCGAGCGGACAGTTGTCAGCGGCATTGCAAAATACTATGCTCCCGATGATCTGATCGGGAAAACGGTCGTTTTAGTTGCCAACCTGAAACCTGCTGTTCTCTGCGGCGTGGAAAGCAACGGAATGATCCTGGCAGCCGATACAGATGATGATGTGAAGGTCCTGTTCTTAGACGGCATTGCTCCCGGCTCTGTCATCCGATAACACGCCTATTGGCAGCGCCTGCTTATTTTCATGTAAAAAGCTCCTGCTCTGTTGACAAAACGCAGAGCAGGAGCTTTTTTTCTTGCTGATCGCCGCAATAGACTTCCTCGGGAACCGGAGAAGTGCCGTATTACGCAGGATATTTTGTGCCGGAAAAAGCGTCTCGAGTGCAGCACTACTTGGTGTCATGCAAGGG
>ONYV01000127.1 GCA_900322105.1 uncultured Eubacteriales bacterium
AAGCTGCCGCTCCCGATTCGCTGCTTGTCCGTTTGAGTTGAACATTCTATTCCGCAATATGACGGTGCGGCATCCCGTGGGGATGCATTCTTCGCATCGCCGTCGCAAGCCGAAAGGCTTGCTTTGGGCTAACTTTCTCATAGAATCACCATTTATCCCACTTTGATACTTCACCGCACCTGCTTCTTCCCTCAACCGTATGGAAAGTTTAGCGTGAATGTGAGACATATTAAAAACTTACACTTTGTTAATTCACGCATTTGTCCTGCTGCGCTTCATATAAAAGGATTGAAATCTTTTGTCGTTTGGAATATAATAAAAGGGTATGTATCAATCAATGAGATACTAAGACTGAAAACAGCATGAAGGAGAATGAGTATGGAAAATTCATGTAAACGATTTTTGGAGAGTATGAAAGGAAAGACCATTGCGCTGTGCGGCATTGGCGGAAGTAACCTGCCGCTGATAAAGCTGTTTCATAAATACGGCGCAAAGGTGCTTGCCTGCGATAAAAGAGAAAGGGACGCTTTGGGCGAAAATGCGGCGTTGGCGGAAAGCTACGGCGCAGAACTGCGTTTGGGAGAAGGATATCTGACAAACCTCAATGCAGATATCATCTTCCGTACACCCGGCATGAAATTCTACATGGACGAGCTGACCGATGCAAGACAAAACGGTACAGTCGTTACCAGCGAGATGGAAGTATTTTTCGATCTCTGCCCCTGCAAGATCATCGCCGTAACAGGAAGTGACGGCAAAACCACCACCACAACAATCATATCCGAACTGCTCAAGGCTGAGGGCTTCACCGTACACCTCGGCGGCAACATCGGCAGACCGCTTCTGCCCGATATCGAGAGCATCGATCCAAACGACATCGCCGTGGTAGAGCTTTCGAGCTTCCAGCTCATTTCCATGCGGAAAAGTCCCGACATCGCCGTTGTCACTAACCTTGCGCCGAATCATCTTGACATCCACAAGGATATGCAGGAATACATTGACGCAAAGAAAAACATTGTTCTGCATCAAAACGGCTTTGGCAAAGCGGTGCTGAACTTGGACAACGACATTTCAAATTCATTTGAAGAATATGTGCGCGGAGACTGCTGCAAATTTTCACGCAGAAGCAAAGTGTCAAACGGCGCATACATGGACGAAAGCGGCAAGATCATCATGAACTGTCACGGTACAGAAACGGAAGTGATGAATGCGCATGATATCAAGATCCCCGGACTGCACAACATCGAAAACTACCTTGCCGCCATCACAGCAGTGTGGGGCATGGTCAGCGTTGAAGTCATCCGCAAAGTCGCTATGGAATTTGGCGGCGTAGAACACAGAGCCGAGCTTGTCAGAGAGCTTGACGGCGTAAAATACTACAACGACGCCATCGGCACCAGTCCCACCAGAACGATCAAAGGTACGCTGTCGCTGTATGACAGAAAGATCATCCTGATTGCAGGCGGCTATGACAAGCATCTTTCCTATGACGAGATGGGCGAGATCATCCCCGACAAGGTAAAGGTACTGATCCTGTTCGGCGCAACTGCGGACAAGATCGAAAGCGCCACCAGAGCCGCACAGCATTATCAAGAGGGCAGCCCCCTCATCATCCGTGTCAGCAGCATGGAAGAAGCGGTACAGCAGGCACGAGCGCACGCACAAAGCGGCGACATCGTTTCCATGTCCCCTGCCAGCGCCAGCTTTGATATGTACAAAAACTTTGCCGAAAAAGGTCTCCACTTCAAATCCATCGTCATGGCGCTTTCCCCTGCTTCGAGCTTATAAATGCGCATTCGTTCTGAATTATGCATTGTATACGGCTGACTTTCTCACAATGTGTCACATCACTACAACTCTGAACTTACTTTTCCATGCCATGTCACCTCGAATCTGCAAAGCACATTCATTGCACATTTATTTTATTATGAATACGCTATGTTACACTTGATCATGATACAAGGGAGAAGATAACTATGAAAAACAAACTGTTACTGATGGGGCTGATCGTCAGTCTTTGTGTCGGCGCAGTCGGATGCAGTCAGAAAAGCGCTGTACCGGCAAAGGAAAGCGCTGTCAGCGTGTCTGCCGAAAGCAGTGAAGAAAGCAGCAAGACCGAAAGCAAAGAAAACAGCGTAGAAAATGAAGAAAGTGAAGAGAGTGAAGAGAGCAGTGAAGCGTCTGAACCGACAGAGCCGCGCCTGCACGGTCAGGAATTGACGGATATCGCCTGCAAATTCCGCTATGATACGGAGCTGACGGAAATTCTCACAAAAGTACACAAAAATCTCACCGACCTGACCTTTGGCAACGATACGCCCTGTGAAGAAAATCCGGAGATCCACACCAAGAGCATTGAGTTGTCATTTCATGTTTCGGAAGCGTCCGTGGCTGCGGTGGTGCAAAAGTTCATCAGCGCAGAGTCTTATAATATGTTTATCGAAAAGCTGTGGATCACCTATGAATATGACGGTTTCCGCTGTAAGATGCTGATGTATCATCCATACCCGAAAGATGACACTGCTCTGACGGATGAGCAGATACAGTCCTTTATCAAAGACCGTTTCCGTTCCGTTGACCGTGCAAAGCTGATGAGCGCCTTGTTGTCGATCCACCAGAACTATCACACGCAGTCGCTTTCCATGCGTTTCACTCCTGACAAGTCAGAAACTGTCGGCATCAACGCAAAGGTAGATTTCAGCTCATATAACGGTTACAGCCGCTATACGTATCAGATATCCCACTCAAACACATTCAAGCTCGAAAAGTCCGACTATACCATTGACTCAGAGGAAGGCGCAGAATACCCCTGCCACAGCGACATTACCATCAGGACCGATCAGTTTACCTTATAAGCCATACACATTCAGACCCCCTTCTGCGCTCCTGTCGTACAGTCTGACAGCAAGAAGTCAGGTCGTTTGTGTTCAATCTATTATATTAAAGAAGTCTAATGAAAGAAGAAAAGAATATGAAAGAAATACTCAAACGTTTGTGTATCGACAAGGGCGTTTCGGGCAGTGAAGAAGAGCTGTTTCACACCGTGTCCGACCTGCTGGAGTTTGCCTCTTCCGTCAGGATGATGCCAAACGGCAATATCATCGCAGAAATGGGCGACCCGAACGCCGAAAAACACATTTTATTTGACGCTCACGCCGACAGGATCGGTCTGATCGTCACATACATCAACGAAGAAGGCTTTCTGAAAGCCGAACCCGTAGGCGGCATCGACCTGCGCACTCTTCCGGGAAGAGCGGTGACGGTTTTCGGCAAAGAAGCCGTCACAGGGATCATCTGTTCCGTACCGCCGCATCTGTCGGAGGACGGAGAACTGTCAAAGGACAAGATATGGATCGACACAGGGCTCGCGAAAGAAACCGTTCGTGAAAAGATCGCCTTGGGGGACAAAATACTGCTGCACGGCAGTTTCAGAGAGCTTTTGGGCGGAAATATTGCCATGTCGGGACTGGATAACCGCAGCGGCTGCGCTGTGCTGATCGAATGCGCCAGACTTCTGAAAGAAAAGAAACTGCCGATACGGCTGTCACTTGTTTTTTCTGCGCAGGAAGAAACCAATGAGATGGGCGCAGCCACAGCCGCTTTTGCGCTGAATGCAGACGAAGCGGTGATCGTAGACGTTGGATTTGGCGCGCAGGACGGTGTACCGATCGAAAAGAGCGGCAAACTCGGAGAAGGCGCGATCATCAGCATTTCCCCTGTCCTCAGCAGACCCGTCACAAAGCGATTGCAGCAAATCGCAGACGAGATCGGCATGAATTGCAGCTATGAAGTCTGCGGCGACGGCACGGGAACGAACGCCGACAGGATCGCTGCGGCAAAGGGCGGCATTCCCTGCGGAGTGATCTCCATACCCTGCAAGAATATGCATACGCCTGTTGAAGTGGTAAACCTGAGCGATATGCAGCAGATCGCAAAGCTGCTGTCCGTTTATGCAGAAAAAGGGGGTGCCGTTCATGCTTGATAAAAAAAAAAAAAAAAAGCTGTGTACGACAAACGGCATTTCAGGAGATGAAAGCAAAGTCCGTGAGCTGATTATATCTGAAATACAGCCCTATGCCGACAGCATCCGCACCGATCCTCTCGGCAATCTGCTGGTGTTCAAAAAAGGAAAGCAGCCTGCGAAAAAGAAACTGCTGATCTCTGCCCACATGGACGAAGTGGGCTTTATCGTGACCTATATCACCGAAAACGGCTGTCTGAAATTTGCGCCTGTCGGCGGCATCAACGACAGCGCTGCTTTTGCAAGGAATGTGATAGTGGGAGAAAAAGAAATGGCAGGCGTAATCTGTTCAGCGCCCATCCATCTTGTCAAGGGTGACGAGAGGAAGAAGAACCCGAAGATCGACACACTTTTGATCGACATCGGCGCAAAGTCACGGGAAGAAGCGCAGCAGTATGTATCCCTCGGTGATCCTGTCTGCTTTGAACCTTTTTTTGAATACAAAGACGGCAGAGTGATCTCCAAAGCCATTGACGACCGTTTCGGGTGTCTGGTGCTGATCGAAATGCTGAAAAGCGAGCTGCCCTATGATATGTATTTCAGCTTTGTCGTGCAGGAAGAGATCGGACTGCGGGGGGCAAGAACTGCCGCTTATACCATACAGCCCGATCTTGCAAT
>ONYV01000075.1 GCA_900322105.1 uncultured Eubacteriales bacterium
TAACTTGTGCAAAAAAACAGCTTCATGCTTTTGATTTTGTCATAACAAGATGATCGCTCACAAAAAAAAATCGCTGATTTCCGCACGTTCAAATGATCTGTTCAACCCGTGAATAAATAAAACGCATTGTCCGAAAAACTGTTGGAAGAAAATAACAATAAAAGCATGAAAACTGGTAATAATCACGTTTTTTCAAAGGAATGTAGAAAACATACGAGAGTTATTGACAGATTAGAAGAATAATTATAAAATTTAATATAATAGAAATACATTAAAAACATGAATATTTCTGTCGGGTAAATGCCTGTTTCCGTCGTTTTTTCCATGCCGTTTTGCCCCTTTGGCGAGCCTTGACAGTGAAGTTTGTGTTCACAAATGTATTAATTGACAAATCACAAAACGAAAGGAGTCATACCAATGAACTGCAAGACAGGATCTACGATGAAAAAAATACTTTCCGCTGCCCTCAGTCTGACAGTCGCCGTCAGCGCATCTGCTGTGACACTGCCATCACTCATCAGCGCAGGAAGTATCGTTGCCGGCGCAGCAGCTGCTGATGTTTCCATCAACTCCACCTCTGTGGAGCTTTACGCTATGGACGATTGGGCAAACGAGTATATCTCGATCCCTTCGACCTATCAGACACGCTTTCAGCTGAAAGTCACAGGCGCTTCTGACGTCACTTATTCGTCCAATTCCCAATACGTAACGGTTTCGGATAAGGGCTTGATCGAAACGAAATACGCTCTTACCTATTGGTACAATCAAGGCGGCTGGAGTGTAGGATACAACTACCCTCTCGAAGGACAGACACCCTCGAGGATCACCAAAAACATCAATTTCAGCCCTGCGACCATCACCGTCACCGCTGACAACCGGACATTCAGAGTAAACGTTACTTTGAAGGACTATGTGGATGTTTATGTTGAAAAGGTACTGGATGATTATGTAAAGAGCAGCATCAAGCCGACCATGACGACCTATGAAAAGTGCGTCAAAATCGCAGAATTTATCGCAGCTCGAAACTACGATCCGCATTATGCTTCGACAGCAGGTCTTGTCGTTTCGGGCGGCGCAGACTGCTGGGGCTCGACCGAAACAGCGATCCGCCTTGCTGAAAAAGCAGGACTGCGTTCCTGGGTCAGAAACGGCAACAGAGACGCTCTTGCAGGCTCAGGTCACAAAAACGCTATCGTTTATGACGGCAAAGAGATCTATATCATCGAGGCAGGCTACGGCGGCACAGCTCCGAGATACTGGGAAGTCGAGAAGAGAAACACCTTCTGGAGCTATCGCACCGCAAGCAGCGGCGACGGGATCGAACTGTATCAGTATGACGATGAAACGATGCCCGAAGTGCTGACGGTTCCTTCTTCCGTTGACGGAAAAGAAGTTGTCGGTCTGGGATATAATTTCATCTCTATGAGCAGAAATGTAAAGCAGGTCGTGCTGCCGAATACGCTGAAATATATCGGTACAAATGCTTTTTACGGCTGTTCCTCACTGGAAAAGATCAACTTCCCCGCAGGACTGGAAAGAATTGACGAAAGAGCATTTGGCGAATGCTACAGTCTGAAAACGGTCACCTCCGCCAGCAGCGCTTTCAAATATGTCGGCAGCGTGATCTATAACGGCACGACCGCCATCAGCTGTCCTCACGGTGAAAACGTCAACCTGCGCAGCGGCACGAAAGTCGTCGGAACAGGCGCATTTGCCTATAACAGCAAGCTTCAGTCCGTGACGCTTCCTTCTTCCGTTGAAACACTGGAAGAAGGCGCTTTCTCACAGTGCTACAATTTCAGCAGCCTGAAGATCAACAGCACCAAGCTCAAATCCATCGGTTCTTATGCGCTCGCTTACAATAAGCTCACTTACATCCTCATTCCTGATTCCGTGACGACGATCAGCCCTCATGCGTTCGACACGTACAGCGGCAACAACGCAGATATGCTGCTGGTCGGCAAAGCAGGCGGCGCAGTAGAGACCTATGCAAAAGATAACGGTCACAGTTTCCTCGATTCTGCAAAGGCTGTCAAGAATACCTCTACCGTCAGCGCAGCAACCGTCAATGTCGGTTCAAATGTTTCTGTCAAGGTCACTTACTCAGGCGGTAAAGCACCCTATACCCTCGAAGGCTCTTACAGATACCAGACCGACGCTGCACTTTCCGAAAACAAGCTCACATCCAACCTGAATTCCTTCTCCTTCAAGGCGGAAAAGTCAGGATGCTATGTTGTATCGACCGTTGTTACGGACGGATACGGCATTCGTCAGGAAAAGACCTTCAACATTACCGTGAAGAATGTTCTGACCAATACTTCTGCGATCTCGAATAAGATCATCAGCAAGGGCGGCACTACCACCATCACAGGCAAGGCAACAGGCGGAAAAGGCGGATATACCTATGCGCTCCAGCAGAAAAAAGCGGACGGCACCTATACGACCATCCGTGATTTCAGCACAGACCCTGTAATGACATTCAAAGGAACAACAGTAGGCACAGTCAACCTGCGCACAGTCGTCAAGGATTCCGCAGGCAATCTGGCTTATAAGAGCTTTAATGTCAAGGTCAATCCTGCGCCGCTTGTCATCAGCGCCTCTATTTCTTCCGGTGAAACGATCGTCAACAGAGCGCTTCTGGTTCAGGCTACCGCAGGCGGCGGCTCGGGCAACTATCAGTTTGCGCTGGATTACAAACTGAACGGCAGCACCGCCTATACCAACCTCATTCCTTTCAGCTCCAATGCATATATGGTATTCAATCCCACATTTGCCGGCGATTATATCGTAAGAGCCGGTGTCAAGGATGCAGCAGGAAAAACAGCTTATCAGACCTTTAACGTGACAGTCAAAGACGCTGTCACCGTCAAAGTTACCACACCCTCTGTCGTATATGCAGGCAAAACCTATAAAATCAGGGCGGCAGCTTCGGGCGGCTTTGGCACCTATACCTACCGTTTCAACTACAAGCTCGATACCGACTCCACATGGACGGGCAGCAAAACCTATACCGAGACATCAGAACTGAGCTTTACACCTGCTGTGACAGGTACGTATCAGATCCGCGTTTATGCGCGTGACTGCAAAAAGCATTCTGTCAATCAGACCATCACGATCAAGGTAGACGTGACAAAGCTCACAAACGCCTGCAAAATGAAGGCGGCCTCTGTTACGGCAGGTAAAACAGCTACCGTAAACGCAGGTGCGACCGGCGGCAAGGCGCCCTACAGATACTCTGTATCCGTAAAGTTCCCTGGTGAAAACACATGGAAAAGCATCTATACCAATTCTACAAACACATCCCTGAGCTTTTCCACGACCTCAAAAGGCACTTACTCTGTCAGAACGACCGTAAAGGATGCAAGCGGTCAGACTTCTAACAAGACGATCAAATTTACGGCGACCTGATCTTTGTGTAAGCGAACTTATTTTCAAAAACTTATCACTTTCCAAGCGGCATGGATATGTTCATATGTCAGGTGCAGCAAGCCAGTACGGTTTGCCGCACCTGATTTTTTACTATATGAGTGGTCTTTGTCAGTAAAGGCAATACCGCACAAAGATAGTGCCGCAGATGCGCCGAAGATGACGGAAAAAGATCAAGCATATGTGGTGCTAAGCCGTAAGGGTGGTCTGTGTGCGGGGGAGCCTGAAACAAAAAGACCTCCATACAGCAATTCTGCCGAACAGAGGTCTTTGCGGTGTGTTATTTGATGGCGAAAAAGTTCAATGGATTGAAGCCCGTGGGGAGAGGTATCGTACACATATAGATCGTTGCAAAGACCAGTCCGAAAGCGGCGATCAGCATAATGATAACGCGGTTCGGCAGTTCTTTGAAGATACCGACAATGCCCAGCAGAAACAGCACCAGTGAATAGATCACGCTGACGAGATTAAAGGCATCGCCCTTTGTATTGTCTCTCTGACCTTCTCTCATCAGTTCCTGAGATTGGTTCATGCTGTCCTGCGCTGTCGCAAAATACTTATCCGTAATGCCGGGCATTTCAAAAGGACTGCTTTTTCCGTTTTGTTCCATCCATTCCAGTCCTTCGTGCAGGAGCGGACTGAGATTCTGTTCTTTGAATATGTCGATCTTGACCTTCAGCTGATCGTATTCTATCTGATCCCCTTTCTTTTTTGCCTGCGCAAGGGCATCATAGGAGTCTTTGATGATCATCCAAGCCATCGAGTCGGACAGATACATTTGCAAACACGCATTGTACTCCGCCGTACCCCTTGCTGCCACATTATTGCTTTCGGTGAAGTGGATCGCCTGAATACCGCTGTGCAAAGAGCCGATCCATGACGCCCACGCTGAAAGAAGTGTGGCAATGCCCAATAGGATCGCAACGATCATTTCCAGTCTTTTGGGTGTCCAGAAAGACATTTTCTGTGTTTTGCTGCTGTCATCAGAAGCTTTTTGCGGCTGCGTATCTTCCGCTTTTGCCGCATCTGATGTTTCTGACACTTCTGCGATTGGTTGTTTTCCTGACATTTGCTGATCACTACCTTATTCATACTACAAGTTTTTCAGGCAATACCGTATTAAGCTGTCACAGGGGTGTTGCCTGTTGTTTCCTTAGCTATTATATCATCATGAATCGCATTTGTCAGCACATTTTTCATTTTTGTGCAAATACGACGGTTTTACCCGACCGGCACATCCTGAATGTTTGAGAAAAGGAGCTTTGCAGCGGTAACAAATCAACACAAACGCCCTCTGACATTTCAGAGAGCGTTTGTGTTGACGGTATAGCGACCTGATATAGCATCAGCTTGCTGAGAGTATGCCTTTCATAAGAGCTTCCAGTTCAGCGTCTGATTTGGACTCGATATCCTGTTCCTGATAAAATCTTGTGAGCAATACGCCGACAGCTTTGTCCTGATAGGTGAATACAAGATCGTAAAGTCCCGGTTCACATTCTTCGGGATTGAGGTAGAAACTGCCCCAATTCATGTCTTTATCTTCGGGATCCTGATTCAGCTCGCAAACCTGCGCAAAGCCTTCGGTGTCTGCTGAAAGAGTGTTGTCATGATAGAAAGAGGGATCTTCCTTGTGATGGAAAGCCCAGCATTTCAGACCGCTTCCGACATCTGCGTCGGGATAGATCTCGACCCATTCATTCAGCGCAAAAATACAGCGGATGCCTTCTGTTGCAGGATCCTTTTTGTTGATGTCGGAACCGATGCGGTTTCCTGTCAGACGGATTCCGCGCAAGATCTGCTTTTCACCGTTTTCAAGAGGGAACAGGAGCAGCTTTTGCGGTTCAAGCGGCTGTGCATCGCTTGATGATGCGGGAGATACCGTGCTGTCAGTCTGACTTTCCTGTGATTCGGCTGCGGACGGCTCGGTGCTTTCTGAAACAGTCGGCTGATCGGATACGGCTGACTGCTGAGAAGATTCCGCCTTGTCCGATGAGTTTGTTTTGCTGCCGCAGCCTGTCAAAGCAGCTGTGAGCATCAAAGCAAGCAATAATGCGATACCCTTTTTCATGTGATTTCCTCCCTTGACGCATCCACTTTAGCGGAATCATTTTCCGCATAATGTCAATGGATGTACATTATTTTACTTTCTTAATGATACTATAAGACCTGAAAGGTGTCAAGAGATAGAAATCACTTTTCGGAAAAGACCGATAATTTGTACATGGAAAAACCGTTTACGCCATGATCTTTCTGTAAAGGGCTTTCAGATCCTCAACAGAAGTATCCTTCGGGTTGCCGGGGCGGCAGGCGTCTGCATAAGCGTCCGCTGCAAGCTGATCGAGGTCTTCTTCACGCACCTTTTCGTTTTTGGCAGGAATGCCGACATCTTCAGAGAGTTTTCTGACAGCGTCAACGGCTGCTTTGCGGTATTCATCCTGTGACATATCATCAACGCCCTGTACACCCATCGCACGGGCGATCTCCCTGTATTTTTCACCGGTGCACTCCTGATTGTAATCCATCACGATCGGCAGCATCATAGCGCAGGCAACGCCGTGAGGGGTGTCGTAGTGTGCGCCGAGTGTGTGAGCGATCGAATGCGCAATGCCGAGTCCGACATTAGAAAAGCCCATTCCTGCCACATACTGCGCCAGTGCCATGCCTTCACGGTTTTCAGGGATATTCTCCACAGCGCCTCTCAGATTTTTGCTGATCAGACGGATGGCTTCGAGGTGGAACATATCGGTCATTTCCCATGCGGCTTTTGTGGTATAGCCCTCGATGGCGTGGGTCAGAGCGTCCATACCCGTAGCGGCTGTCAGACCCTTGGGCATAGAGGACATCATGTCGGGGTCTACAATGGCATATTCGGGGATATCGTGTTCATCCACACAAACGAACTTTCTTTGTTTTTCAGTGTCGGTGATGACATAGTTGATGGTGACTTCTGCGGCAGTACCTGCGGTCGTCGGAACAGCGATGGTGGGAACGGCATGATTTTTGGTCGGCGCAACGCCCTCAAGTGAGCGTACATCTTCAAATTCGGGGTTAGTGATGATGATGCCGATCGCTTTGGCAGTATCCATAGAAGAACCGCCGCCGATGGTAATAATGGAGTCTGCGCCGCAGTCTTTGAATGCCTGAACGCCTTCCCTGACATTCTCGATCGTGGGATTAGGCTTGATGCCCGAATAAACGGTATAGGGGAGCTGCGCCTCATCTAAAAGATCGGTCACCTTTGCGGTCACGCCGAACTTGATCAGATCGGGGTCAGAGCAGATAAAGATGTGCTGAAAGCCCTTGCCTTTTGCGATCGCGGGAATTTCACCGATCGCACCCTTGCCGTGGAAGGATACGGTATTGAGAATGATTCTGTTGGACATAGAAAACGCCTCCTGAAAGTGATGTTAGCAGATATCCGTAGTTTTTCTGCCTTTACGTATATTATACACAAAAAATAACTAACAATCAAGCAATAAAACAGAAAACTTCACACCTTCTGAAAGTGAAGCGATCTCTGCACAGCGCTGACGGAAAAAGTATAAACGCTGTTTTGCTGACCATACTAATATCATACAAGGAGGGAGCCGGATGCATCATATCATCATCTGCGGTGACTGCGGCGACAGAGAACTGACTAAAACGATCCGTTCTGCCTGCCGGTATTACGGAGGAACAATCAGCTTTGACGGAGAACGCATCGAGCAGGACGCAGAGGATCCTGCATTTATGGTGCTGAACGTCAATGCGCTGACAGAGATCCGCTGCAGCGGTCTGCTGATCTTTGGAGAGGCGCTCTGTCAGGTATCACCGAAGCTGAAGATCGGAGAAGCAAAGGTGATCTTTGACGGCGGCAATGCAGGGGCTGTCAGACTGCTGAGTGAAACAGGCAAACCTGTGATCGGGTGTTCTTTGTCCGGAAGAGATACCGTCAGTTTTTCCAGCATGACGGAAAACAGCGGCTTGGTCAGCATCCAAAGGACGCTGACGACCCTTGGCGGTCAGATCATCGAACCGTCGGAGATCTGCGTCAGGTATCATCAGGGCGGCATCAGCTTTCCGATCCTGGCATCGTGCTGTGCGCTGCTGCTGTGCGATATCCCGTATGAAGACGGTTATATATTATCATAAAGCATAGGGCAGCAGCAGAAAGAAAGAGAAATCTGTCTATTATCATGATTTCGGGGATTTTGGTTGACTTTTATGCTTCAAAGCGGTATATTGTATGGTAGAAAACAGGAGTTAATCCGAAAGGACAACGATATCATGAGCGAGAATACCGCAGTTAAAACAGAGAACCAAAACGAAAAACCGATCATTTCTTTTCAGCACGTTTCAAAGGTGTACACGTTATACCGCAACAGCCGTGAACAGTTCAGCGCCTTGTTTTACAGATCCAAAAAACTGAAAAAGCACAAAGCGCTCGATGATGTCAGCTTTCAGATCTATCAGGGAGAATCGGTTGCGATCGTCGGCAGAAACGGCGCAGGAAAATCCACCCTGCTGAAAATGATCACAGGCGTTGCATTTCCTTCTGACGGCGATATCTATGTCAACGGCAGAGTATCAGCGCTTTTGGAGCTGACAGCAGGCTTTTCGGCGGACATGACGGGCAGGGAAAACATCCGTTTCAAGTGCTATGTGCTGGGACTCAAAGACGCTGAGATCGACGATATCGAACGCAAGGCGATCGAATTTGCCGACCTCGGAGAATATATCGACCAGCCTGTGCGTACCTATTCCTCGGGTATGAGAGTACGTCTTGGCTTTGCGATCAATATCAATACGAATCCCGATATTCTGGTCATTGATGAAGCGCTTTCTGTCGGTGACTCAACGTTCAAACAGAAGTGTAAAAAGCGTATCAACGAATTGATCGCGCGGCACGTCACTGTTTTGTATGTCAGTCACAGCAAGGACATTCAGGATTTCTGCAAGCGCTGTATTTATCTGCAAAAAGGCAGGGTGATCTTTGACGGCACAATGAAAGACGCTGTCGAACAGTATCCTGAGATCATCAACTGACCGTGATACA
>ONYV01000017.1 GCA_900322105.1 uncultured Eubacteriales bacterium
GACAAAGAGATGATAGATGAGGTCGGAGATCTCAAGGACTGTTTCGGCGTTGTCGCCGTTTTTGGCGGCAATGATGGTCTCGGAGCATTCTTCGCCAACCTTTTTCAGGATCTTGTCCAGACCCTTTTCAAATAAATAACAGGTGTAAGAACCTTCCTGCTGATTCTGCTTTCTGTCAAGAATGGTTGCGTAAAGATCATAGAGTTCGTTATTGTTTTCCGTCATTGTGAAATTCCTCCCAAAGTTGTTGAAAAAAACATGAATGGCTTCCTGTGTGACAGGCGGGTCCTGTCTGATCGACGATCACCAGCAGCGTGTCTTTGTCACAGTCACCCTTGATGTCGATCACCTTCTGTAAATGACCGCTTGTCGCACCTTTGTTCCAAAGCTCCTGACGTGAACGGCTGTAAAACCATGTGTAGCCTGTTTCAAACGTCTTTCTCATGGATTCACGGTTCATGTATGCTAACATCAGCACCTGACCTGTTGAACGTTCCTGCACGATCGCAGGCAAAAGATCGGCTTTCTGAAAATAGTCTTCGATAAACGCAAATTTGTCTGTCATAGCTTCATATTCCTTTTCGTTTGATGATGAGCGTCAAAGCTCCGTTTCGGCGCTTCCCTTTACTCTATCTCTTTGACTGCCGCCGCTGCCGCAAGGGCTTGTTTCAGATCCAGCGTTCCTGTGTAGATCGCATTGCCGCTGATTGCGCCGTAAATATGCAGCGCCGCAAGATCAACGATATCTTTCAGATTCGATACGCCGCCTGACGCGATGATATGACAGTCAACAGATGCCTGAAGTTCATCGAGCATCGTCATGTTCGGTCCCGACAGCATACCGTCCTTTGAGATATCCGTAAAAATAATAAACTGCACGCCGATGTTCTCCATCTCTTTGGCAAGCGTGATGTAATCCACTTCGGATGTGTCGATCCAGCCTTCCGCAGAAACCATGCCGTCACGGGCATCAATGCTGACGGCGATCTTCTCTTTGTATTTTTTGACGGCTTCCTTGACAAAATCAGGGTCTTTGATTGCGGCTGAACCGAGGATCACACGGTCGATGCCGCTGTTCAGATAAAAATCAACTGCCGCCATCTCTCTGATGCCGCCGCCGACCTCTATCTTCATGCCGCAGTTTTTGCGGATGTTCAGGATCAGTTCGGAATTGACGAGCTTGCCGTCCTTTGCACCGTCCAGATCCACCACATGAAGCCACTGCGCACCGTCTGCTTCAAACTTCTTTGCCGTGTCCACTGCGTCCTCTGCGACCTTATGAGCAGTCGCATAATCGCCCTTGTAGAGCCTGACACAGTTGCCGTCTTTGATATCAATTGCAGGGAAAATAATCATCTTGCATCATCCTTTAATATTATATAAATACCGTTTCATTTTTAATTTTATAAAACGCCTTTGGTGGAAAGCGTGCTGCCGTCTGCCAATGGCGTTACCGCCGCACGCAGGGCATGACCGAGGGCTTTATAGAGTGCTTCCGTGATATGATGGGAGTTTTTTCCGTAAAGGCATTTCAGATGGAGCGTGATGCCTGCCTGAAACGCAAACGCACGCATAAACTCTTCCGTCATGCAGGTATCATAACCGCCGATACGTTCTTCGGGAAAAACCGCATCAAAGGCTAAAAACGGTCTGCCGCTGATATCCAGCGCACAAAAGCCCAGCGCTTCATCCATCGGCACATAAAACGAACCGAACCGTGCAATGCCGCCTTTATCGCCAAGCGCTTTACAAAGCGCCTTGCCCAGCACGATGCCCGTATCTTCGATCGTATGGTGGCAATCCACTTCGAGGTCGCCTTTGACATTCAGCTTCAGCCCGATGCCGCTGTGTACGGAAAAGGCGGTGAGCATATGATCGAAAAAGCCGATGCCTGTATGGATATCCGTCACCGACTCATCCAAAAAGATCTCGGCGTGAATGTCTGTTTCCTTTGTTTTTCTGTCGATCGCTGCACAGCGGCGATTTTTTTTATTCAATATCATACGACGCTCCTTTTGTTTTATGTTCGGAAAAGTCTGTCAACACGGCACAGAACGCATTCTGCCGCAAAAAAGAACAGCAATACCACAAAAGACGGAACGCTTCTGCGGTATTGCCTATAGTATAACGCAAGTTTGTCGTTTTGTAAAGCAAGAAAGACGGTGAGTTACAAAACTGTTGTATTTTTTCATCAAAATGTCAAAAGTTTAACGATTTTTCGACAAGTTTTCGGTCAGTTCATTTTCTAACACATACTGTTCCAGCGCTCCGAGAAACGCAGCGTTTTCCTCTTCGTTTCCTGCGGTGATGCGCAAAGCGCCTGCCGAGCCGAAGTACCGCACGGCAATGCCTTTGCTGAGCAGATAACGGAAAATCTTTTCCGCAAAGGGGGTACGGATGAATACAAAATTGGCGCACGGTTCTGTGATATCAAGAGCAAGGGGATAGGTGCTGTTCAGCTTCAGCAGTGACTGATAAAGAGCGGATGTCTGGTCAATGATCTTCTGACGCCGCTGACGCAGCAGGTCTTTTTCCCGATAGATCGCCGTACCGAATGCCTGTGTGACGGAATTGACGTTATAGGGCGATTTTACTGCACGCAGAGCGTTTGTGATCGTCCGATTGGCAACGGCAAATCCCAGACGCACCGCCGCCGCACCAACTGCCTTCGACGCTGTTTTCAGCACGATCAGGTTATCATAGTCCGCTGCTTCTTTCAAGATCGACTGATCCCAGAAATCCATATATGCTTCATCCAGCACCACCAGCGCACTGACAGAATTTACTAATTTTCTTGCATCCTCTGCCGTGATGCCCTGACCTGTGGGATTGCAAGGATTGGAAAAAATAACCATATCGGCATGGTTGTCGCTGACAGTCTGAATCAGCTTATCCACATTGATCTGCATCATCTCGTTTTTCTGATAAGCGATCACCTGATTTTCCGACAGGAACGAATAAAAACGATACATACTGAAATCAGGCTCTGCCACTACCACTTTACTGCCCTTCGTGAGCATGGCGGAAGCGAGCAGATAAAGCATTTCATCCGAACCGTTCGTAGCGGTGATGTGGTCGGGGTTGATCTCATAGTAATCGGCAAACGCTTTTACCAGTTCCTTTGCCATCGGGTCGGGGTAACGGTTAAAATCCAGCGTATCGACAATTTCCTTGAAGGTGTTCCTGAGCGTTTGCGGCATCGGGAAAAACGATTCGTTCGCATCCAGCCGCACGGGATACTCTCCCGTGATCGGCTCATACGGCTCTAAGTCCCGTACCTTTTCACAGAGTTCATATTTCACGGTTTTTCACACTCCCTCTAAGCACAGCGTCCTGCGTCATTCATATCTGACGATGATCGAGTTTGCGTGTGCGGTCAGACCTTCGGTGTTGGCAAAGCGGATGATATCGTCCTTGTCCGCTTTCAGGGCGTCGTCCGTATAATAGATGAAGCTCGATTTTTTGACAAAGCTGTCAACAGAAAGCGGCGAGAAGAAACGTGCCGTTCCGCTGGTGGGGAGAACGTGGTTCGGTCCTGCGAAATAATCTCCGAGCGGTTCGGGCGAATAGTTGCCGAGGAACACCGAACCTGCGTTGTCTAATTTGCCGACATATTCCAGCGGATCTTTACAGCAGACTTCCAGATGTTCGGGCGCAAGGTCGTTTGCCATCTTTACCGCCTTATCCATAGAGTCGCAGATGATGATGACGCCGAAGTTTGCAAGGGATTCCAGAATAATTTCCCTGCGCTCCAGCGTCTGCACCTGACGCTCCAGTTCTTTTACTGTTGCATTCGCCAGTGTTTCCGAGGTTGTCACGAGGATCGCGGATGCCAGACGGTCGTGTTCGGCTTGTGACATGAGATCGGCGGCAAGGAATTTCGGATCGGCGCTCTCATCGGCAAGCACTAAAATTTCACTCGGTCCTGCGATCATGTCGATATCGACAACGCCGTACAGCAGTTTTTTCGCCGTTGCCACAAAGATATTGCCCGGTCCCACGATTTTATCCACTCTCGGTACGCTTTCCGTACCATAGGCAAGGGCTGCCACTGCCTGTGCGCCGCCCATGAGGAACACTCTGTCCACACCTGCGATATAAGCCGCCGCCATGATAGCAGGGTTCGGCTTTCCGTCCTTCTGCGGCGGAGTCGTCATGATCAGTTCTTTCACGCCTGCGATCTTTGCGGGGATGGCGTTCATCAGAACGGAGGAAGGATAAGCCGCCGTACCGCCCGGAACATACAGACCGACCCTTGCCAGTCCGCGGATGCGCTGCCCCAGGATCACGCCGTTTTCTTTGGTCGTGAGCCAGCTTTGCTGTTTCTGACGGGTGTGGAAGTCTGAAATATTGTTTGCCGCTTTGCGCAGTGTTTCCACAAAATCGGGGTCGCACTGTTCAAGGGATGCTTTCAGTTCTTCTCGTGACACTTCAAGACATTCGGGCGCTTTTCCGTCAAAGCGCACGGTATAGTCCTTTACCGCTTTGTCGCCGCCTGTGCGTACCGTTTCGATGATCTCACGCACAACGGATGTCACATTATCGTTTGTCGTGCGGTTGCGCTCTTCTACTTTTTTCAGGAACTCAAATTCTTTGTTCCCGTCTGCTTTGATGATCGTTATCATTTACTCTTCGCCCTTTCCTTTTCCATTTTATCGGCAAGCGCTTCGATCTCGCTTTTGCGCAGCTTCAGACTGGCGGTATTGGCAATGAGCCTTGCCGAGATCGGCGCTACGTTATCTTCGATGATAACAAGACCGTTTTCCTTGAGGGTCGAGCCTGTTTCCACGATATCCACAATCGCATCCGCAAGTCCGAGCAGGGGAGCAAGCTCGACCGAGCCTTCGATCTTGATGATGCGGATATCCATGCCCTTGCCTTCAAAGAAGCCTCTTGTCACGTTGGGGTATTTGGTAGCGATGGTTTTTTCGTTATAGCCTGCGTAAAAGTCACAGTCCTTTTTGCCTGCCAGCGCAAAACGGCATTTTCCGAAGCCGAGGTCGAGGATCTCATAAAAGCTCCTGCCGTTTTCCATGATGGTGTCCTTTCCGACAACGCCGAGGTCACATACGCCGTTTTCGACATAGGTGATGACATCCGCCGCCTTTGCCAGCACGACTTCGATCTCTCCGCTGCCGATGGGCAATATCAGCTTTCTGCCCTTATCCTCTACGGCGCTGCAGTCATATCCTGCCTGTTTGAGCAAGCCGACGGTATCTTTTTCAAGTCTGCCCTTTGTCAGAGCGATTCTAAGTGGTTTCATGACTGCACCTCCGTATTCATAGTCCTGATCTCTTCTCCCACGACTGTCAGCTTGCGGATGCCTTTTTTTCGGGCATAGGCAAGCGCTTCGTCCAGCGTTTCAAATACGCTGTTTTCGGCGTTGATGTGCGCCTGCAGCAGCGTTTTGGTATACTGGATCGCCGTCATTTCCCAGCCTTCCTCACTGTGGACAAGCACTTCTGTTTTCGGGATCGGCGGAATGCTGCTGCGGCTGAGCATGACCTTTGACAGCGCATCTACATTGATGCCAAAACCGATGGCAGGCGCAGGCGCATCAAACTTATCCAAAAGATTATCGTATCTGCCGCCGATGAGCACAGGTTCGCCCGAACCGATGACATAGCCGCTGAAAACGATGCTGCTGTAATAGTCGTTGCGCTGCACCAAGCCGAGGTCGATGATCAGGCGGCTGCCAAGCCCGAACTTTGACAGGCTGTTATAGATATCACGGACATAATCAAGGGTAGAGAGCGCCTGTTCGTCATCACACAGGCGGCACGCTTCATCCAGCACCTCGATGCCGCCGAAAAGTCGGGGCAGTCTGCGGATGATATCCACATAGGGCGACTGCGGCAGCTTATCAAGGGTAGAGTTGAGCGCAGAATAGTTTTTGCTTTCGATATAGAAACGGATCTTTTCACGCTTTCTCGGACTGACAGGGAGCTTGCCTGCAAGCGCTCTGAAAAATCCTGCATGACCAAGCTCGATGCGGAAATCCGGCACGCAGGCGGACAGCGCTTCGATGGCGGTCGACATCACTTCAAGGTCGGCGCGCTTTCCCTTTGCGCCGATGAGTTCAACGCCTGCTTCCATCACCTCGTTGCTTCTGCCTGTCAGACCAAGATGGTTGCGGTAGACTCTCTGGTTATAATACAGACGCAGGGGCTTGTCGGCGTTTTGCAGGCGGGTAGAGACCATTCTGGCGATCGGCAGGGTAGAATCCGCTCTCATCACCATCAGTCTGCCCTTTTCGTCACTCATCTTGTACATACTTTCCATCGGGATGCCCGAAACGTCCTCTTCAAACAAGTCATAAAATTCCAGCGCAGGCGTCAGCACCTCATGAAACCCTCTGCCCGAAAAGACATTTCCAAGCATATCGGACACGGTACGGTTCGCAAGACAATCTTCAAAAAGCAGGTCTTTCGTACCTTCGGGCGTGATCTTTGCATAATTTTTCATCCTCATCACCTCATATTTTTCCTTTTGTTCTTTAGACTTTCTTTTATTAGCGAAACAGACAGCAGACACTGCCTGCTGCGTTGAAAACGATGACCCTTGCAAAACGAAGATCAGGTCTTGAAAAGCTGTTTTCACTTTAGCGTGGTAAAGTGGTAATATGATAACACAATAAAGCGTTATTGTCAATACCCGAAATATTGATTTCTTCCGCTTTCTGCAATCATACAGTATAGCACACTTTACGCACTGTTTCAAGCCCCGAAGCGCAAGTGTTCAGGGTTTTGAACGGATCTTGATTCATTCAAGGGTAAGACGGTGCTTCGGAAGTTTGCGAGGAAGTCTATTGACAAAACACCCGTTTTGTCGGATAATATAAACGTATGACAAGAATTGTTCTACACAAAAAGAAAATCGAATGAAATGAGGGATTCGTAATGGGCTTTACTATTGCTCAGAAAATCATCAAGTCTCATCTGCTCAGCGGCGAAATGACCGTGGGAAGTGAAGTGGGACTCAAAATCGACCAGACCCTGACGCAGGACGCTACGGGAACAATGGCATACCTCGAATTTGAGGCAATCGGTGTGCCAAGAGTCAAAACCGAAAAAAGCGTTGCTTATATCGATCACAATACCCTTCAGACAGGCTTTGAAAACGCTGACGACCACCGCTTTATCCAGTCCGTCTGTAAAAAACACGGCATCTATTTTTCCCGTCCCGGCAACGGTATCTGTCATCAGGTACATCTTGAACGCTTCGGCAAGCCCGGCAAAACACTGATCGGCTCTGACAGCCATACGCCCACAGGCGGCGGTATCGGTATGCTCGCCATCGGCGCAGGCGGCCTTGATGTGGCAGTCGCTATGGGCGGCGGCGCTTACTATATCCAGATGCCGAAAATGGTTCGTATCAACCTCAGCGGCAAGCTCCGGCCGTGGGTGTCTGCAAAAGATATCATCTTAGAAGTACTCAGGATCATGTCCGTAAAAGGCGGCGTCGGCAAGATCATCGAATACGGCGGCGAGGGTGTCAAAACACTGACCGTACCCGAAAGAGCCACCATCACCAACATGGGCGCAGAGCTTGGCGCAACCACCTCTGTGTTCCCGTCTGACGAGATCACCAGAGAGTTTATGAAGGCTCAGGGCAGAGAAGAAGACTGGACAGCCCTTGCGCCCGATGAGGACGCTGTTTATGATGAAGTCATCAATATCGACCTCTCCACGCTCGTTCCGATGGCGGCTTGCCCCCACAGCCCCGACAACGTCAAGACGATCGAAGAGATCGGCGCTCAGAAAGTCGATCAGGTATGCATCGGCTCCTGCACCAACTCCTCTTATCTTGACCTGATGAGAGTTGCCGCTATCCTCAAGGGCAAGACGGTACACCCCGACGTAAGCCTTGCCATCGCTCCCGGCTCAAAGCAGGTTTATAATATGCTCGCTAAAAACGGCGCTCTGGCTGATATCATTGAAGCAGGCGCACGTATTCTGGAATGTGCCTGCGGTCCGTGTATCGGCATGGGTCAGTCACCGAACAGCAAGGGCATCTCTCTGCGTACCTTCAACCGCAACTTCGAGGGCAGAAGCGGCACCCGTGACGGTCAGATCTATCTGGTCAGCCCCGAAACCGCCGCAGCATCCGCTCTCACAGGTGTTTTCACCGACCCGAGAACGCTTGGTGACGCTGTCAACATCCCTCTGCCCGAAAAGTTTGACTACAACGACAACATGATAGTCGCTCCTGCTCCCGTTGAGGAAATGGACAGCGTAGAAGTTCTCAGAGGTCCGAACATCAAGCCCTATCCCGAAACTGCGCCGCTTGCCGAAAACATCAGCGTTCCCTGCTCTCTGAAAGTCGGCGACAATATCACCACCGACCATATCATGCCCGCAGGCGCAAAGATTCTGCCCCTGCGTTCCAACATTCCTGCCATCTCCCAGCACTGCTTCACCGTATGCGACAAGGATTTCCCGAAACGTGCCGAACGTCTGGGCGAAAGCATCATTGTCGGCGGCGTCAACTACGGTCAGGGCTCATCCCGTGAACACGCTGCATTAGCGCCGCTCTATCTCGGCATCAAGGCTGTCGTTGTCAAGTCCTTTGCCCGTATTCACAGAGCAAACCTCATCAACGCAGGCATCCTGCCGCTGACCTTCGTCAATGAAGCAGACTATGATAATATCAATGAGGGCGACGAGCTTGCTCTTCCAAACGTTCGCAAGATGATCGAAGCAGGCAAGACAACACTCCTGCTCATCAACCGCACACAGGGCAAGGAGATCCCCGTTCTCTGCGAGCTTTCGGGCAGAACAAAGGACATCATCCTTGCAGGCGGTCTTTTGGACTATACCAGAAACGCTAAATAATTTTCGGATACAAATACGATGAAAGAAGGAGATCTCAATGGATAAGATCAAAATGACAACGCCGCTGGTCGAGATGGACGGCGACGAAATGACAAGGATCATCTGGAAGATGATAAAAGACACCCTGATCCTGCCTTATGTTGACCTGAAAACGGAATACTATGACCTCGGTCTGGAAAACAGAGAAAAGACCAAAGATCAGGTAACGATCGATTCTGCGGAAGCGACAAAGAAGTATGGTGTTGCTGTTAAGTGCGCTACCATTACCCCGAACGCTGACCGTGTCAAGGAATACAACCTCTCCCAGATGTGGAAATCCCCGAACGGCACGATCAGAGCGATCTTAGACGGTACGGTTTTCAGAACGCCGATCGTTGTCAAAGGCATCACTCCCTATATTCCCACATGGAAAAAGCCCATCACCATCGCCCGTCACGCTTACGGCGATGTTTACAAGAATACCGAAATGGTCGTTGCAGACGGCTGCAAGGCAGAACTCGTTGTGACCGACAAGGACGGCAATGAGACCCGTCAGCTCATCCATGAATTCAACGGCTCCAACGGCATCATTCAGGGTCTGCACAACATTGACAAGAGCATCAGCAGCTTTGCAAGAGCCTGCTTCAACTTTGCTCTCGACAAAAAGCAGGATATCTGGTTTGCAACGAAGGACACCATCTCCAAAAAATATGACCACCGTTTCAAGGATATCTTCAACGAGATCTTTGAAAACGAATACAAAGAGAAATTCGAGCAGGCAGGCATCACCTATTTCTACACCCTCATTGACGATGCTGTGGCAAGAGTTGTCCGCAGTGAAGGCGGCTACATCTGGGCTTGCAAGAACTATGACGGCGACGTAATGAGCGATATGGTCGCAACTGCTTTCGGGTCACTGGCTATGATGACTTCCGTACTGGTATCTCCTGACGGCATCTATGAATATGAAGCCGCTCACGGCACTGTTCAGCGTCATTACTACAAGTACCTCAAGGGAGAAACCACTTCCACCAACTCTGTTGCGACTCTCTTTGCATGGACAGGTGCTTTGAGAAAACGTGGCGAACTTGACAACATACCCGAACTTTGCAATTTTGCCGACAAACTCGAAAAGGCTACTCTTGCCACTATCGAGGACGGCATTATGACAGGCGACCTTGCATTGCTTTCCTCTCTCGAAAACAAGACCAAAGTTGATACAGAAACTTTCCTTGTAGAAGTCAACAAACGTCTTTCCGCTATGCTGTAAGGAGAAATGCAAAATTGAGCAAGACTGCCCGAAACGGCAAAGTTGACTTGTTTAAATTCATTTTCTCCATTGTTGTCATCATCTACCATTTCGGCAACGCTGTCAAATTTGACAATGAGCTTTTCAACAAAGGCTATATCGGTGTGGAATTCTTCTTTATCGTATCGGGATTTTTGTTTGCCAAGTCGCTTGCAAAAATCCCCTATCATAAAGAAACTCTGCCTGCCGATTCCGTTCATTTCATGTGGAGAAAATATAAGTCTTTTCTGCCGTATCACTTTTTTACATTTGTATGCACATTCATAACGGCTTCAATCATCTCTCAATGGAACATCTCCAATATTGCCTTTGAACTCGCCAATTCCATTCCCGATTTCTTTATGATACAAATAAACGGTGTCAGCAAAATGTCACTTTTGGGACATGAATGGTATATTTCCGCCATGCTTATCGCTATGTTTGTATTAACCCCCGTAATCATAAAATTCAGGGATATATTCCTCAAATACATAGCCTCTGTACTTGCCTTTTTCATATTGGCACTGCTTTTCCATTCATACGGAAATTTAAATGCAGTCGGGGCTTGGATAGGCGTTTTCAATTCGGGATTTTTACGTGCATTGGCTGAAATTTCTCTCGGCTGTGTATGCTTTGCCGTTTCCGAAAAAGGCTTTATTGAAAAATTTCCAAAGCCTGTTCTTATTGTCACTGAGTTGATACTCTATACATTAGTCATTCTCTATGCAAATAAAAGTTTAGGCTCTGTTTCGGAACTTTCCATTGTCATCATGCTGGCATTTGCTGTGACTATCTCGTTTTCACAAAAATCAAGCCTTGCCTTTCTCAATAACAAATTTGTTCTGTTTTTGGGAAAAATCAGCTTTCCCATATATCTCACTCAGATATTTGTACGTCAGGCTCTCGTAAAATCAAATCTCGGTCTTGACTACTTCTCCTATATGGGACTGTATGTGTTCACGGTCATAGCCGTTTCACTTCTGTGCATACTCATTTGCGATTCCATTGTTAATTTTATTCATAAAAAAATAAACAA
>ONYV01000073.1 GCA_900322105.1 uncultured Eubacteriales bacterium
CGATGTCTTTTCCATTCTATGAACGATGTTTCATAAAAATGCAAAACGACCGATGAAATTTGTGTTCATCGGTCGTTTGATCTGTTAAACGAGCTTTTACATTTGATCTCAGGATTCCGTGACGGCAATGCCAAGATCGGCGAGCTGCTGCGGATCGACTTCGGCAGGTGCGTTCGTCATCGGCTCACTGGCGTTCTGTACCTTCGGGAAGAGAACGACATCACGCAGCGTTGGTGCGCCCAGCATCTGCATCACCAGACGATCCAGTCCGATGCCCATACCTCCGTGAGGCGGTGCGCCGTACTTGAACGCATCCATCAGGAAGCCGAACTTTGTATAGGCTTCTTCGTCCGAAAGACCGAGCATCGAAAACATTTTCTTTTGCAGTTCAGGATTGGTGATACGGATAGAACCGGAAGACAGTTCTGTGCCGTTGAGCACCATATCATAGGCTTTGGCATACACTTCGCCCTTGTTGCCGTCGAGCTTGTCCATGCAGTCGTCTGTGGGAGAGGTAAAGGGATGGTGCATAGCGATCCATTCGCCGCTTTCTTTGTCATATTCAAAGAACGGGAACTTGACGACCCAAAGGAAGTTGTACCCTTTTGGGATGATGTTCATTCTCTTAGCGCATTCTGTACGGAGTGCGCCAAGAGTTGTCAGTACCAAATTAGTATCGGTATCTGCGATGATAAGAACCACATCGCCCTTTTCTGCGCCTGCTTTTTGGAGGATCGCCTGCATCTCTTCTTCGCTCATGAACTTTGCAAAGCTCGAAGAAACGCTGTCATCCGTCCAGCGCACCCATGCAAGCCCCTTTGCGCCCATACCGCGGACATATTCCGTCAGCTTGTCCACTTCCTTACGGGTATAAGTCTTGACCGCATTCTTGACGGTGATGCCTCGAACGGAACCGCCGCCTGCCAGCGCATTTTTGAATACGGCAAATTCAGAGGACTGCACCTCGTCGCTGATGTTGAAGATCTCCATCGCAAAGCGTGTGTCGGGCTTATCAGAACCGAAACGCTCCATCACTTCATTATAGGTATAGCGTGGGAAAGGCGTCGGGATATCGACATCCATCACGTCCTTGAAAAGACGCTTGATATAGCGTTCGCCAAGATCAAGGATATCCTCCATATCGACAAAGGAAAGTTCAAGGTCGATCTGTGTAAACTCGGGCTGTCTGTCCGCACGGAGGTCTTCGTCACGGAAGCAGCGCGCGATCTGCATATATCTGTCAAAGCCTGCTACCATGCAAAGCTGCTTATACATCTGCGGCGACTGCGGAAGCGCATAAAACGAGCCTTTATGGATACGGGAAGGAACTAAAAAGTCTCTTGCGCCTTCGGGAGTGGATTTGATGAGCATCGGTGTTTCCAGTTCGATAAAGCCGTTCTCGTCAAAGAAGTCACGTGTCACCTTCGCTACCTTGTGACGGAACAGAATGTTCTTTTGCAGCTCAGGACGGCGCAGGTCAAGGTAACGGTATTTCAGTCTTGTCAGCTCGGCAGTCGGACAGTTATCAATGATCTCAAAAGGCGTGGTCTCGCTTTCGGAAAGAATGCGCAGTTCCTTGACTTCGATCTCGATATCGCCTGTCGGGATCTCTTTATTTTTTGCGCTGCGTTCCCTCACGACACCCCGAACGCCCAGAACATACTCCGAACGAACGGAAGACGCTTTCTCAAACACAGCTCTGTCGGTGTTGTCGTCAAACGCTAACTGTACAATACCTGTCCTGTCACGCAGGTCAATAAAGATGAGCTGACCAAGGTCTCTCTGACGCTGCGTCCAGCCGCAGACAACGACCTCTTCCCCGATATTTTCCGCACGAAGACTGCCGCAGTAGCAGGTGCGCTTCATGCCTGTTAAAAATTCTGCCATAATCTATGTCCCCTTTTTTCTGTCTGTGTGATATTTTGCGCAGACGGAAAACGATCATCTCCGCTCTGTCAAAGTGTCACACATTTGATTTGTATTTATTTCATCTTGTTCAGCCGGTTGATAAGATCAGAATTGCTGTCGTCCACATACGCCGCAAAGAAAGCGTTAAAGAAGCCGTCATCGAGCGGCACTTTGGTTTCTTCCTTGGTGGTCATGTTTTTCAGAACGGCGCAGTTTTCTTCCATCTCGCTGTCACCGATGACCATGCTGAACCGCGCATGAATTTTGTTAGCATATTTCATCTGCGCTTTCAAGGTTCTTCCGACAATATCGCCCTCTGCGATCAGAGAAGCGCTGCGAACGCCCTCGATCAGGCTGAACGCTTTCTGCTTTGCCTTCTCTCCCAGACCGATCACGAACAGATCGCACACAGGCGGTTCGGGGATCGCAATGTTTTGTTTGTTTAGCAGCAGCAGCAGCCGTTCCATACCCATGCCAAAGCCCAGAGAGGGTGTATGCTGACCGCCCAATTCTTCGATCAGTCCGTCATACCGTCCGCCGCCGCAGACCGTGCCGACCTCGGGCGCAACAAACTCAAAGACGGTTCGTGTGTAATAATCCAGACCGCGCACGATGGACGGATTCACCTGATATTTGATACGGGCAGCATTCAGACAGCCCTTGACTTCTTCAAAGTGATCGTGACATTCTTCACAGAGGAAATCCAGCACCTTTGGCGCATCCGCAGCGATCTTGGAGCAGACAGGACTTTTGCAGTCCAAAATTCTCATCGGATTGCGTGTCAGACGGGAACGGCAGGTGTCGCAAAGCTCGCTTTCGTGACTGCCGAAATACTCCCTCAGCGCAGCGGTATATTTCGGGCGGCATTCCTTGCAGCCGATCGAATTGATCTCCAGAGAGATATTCTGCACATCCAGCCTGTCAAATACGGAATGAGCGGCGCACATCACTTCAGCGTCAGCATAAGCGGACGCAGCGCCGTAGACCTCCATACCGAACTGGTGAAATTCACGCTGTCTGCCGTAGTTTTTCTTTTCATAGCGATAGCAGGCAGTCAGATAGTACGCCTTGATGGGATAGCCGTCATTATACAGACCATGCTCAAGCATCGCTCTGGCAGCGCCTGCCGTACCTTCGGGTTTCAATGACAGAGAATCGCCGCCTTTGGTAGTAAAGGTGTACATTTCTTTCTGGACGATATCGGTCGTATCTCCCACAGAACGGTTAAAAAGCTCTGTATGTTCAAAAACAGGCGTGCGTATTTCCTTAAAACCATACGCCTTTGCCTGACTGCGCATGATATCCTCTAAAAACTGCCATTTATACACATCCGCAGGAAGGATATCTTCTGCACCGTAAACTCTTTTCGTAATCAGATCCATAGTTTCGCCTCCATTTTTTTCATTCTTATATTATACAATGAATCCGTAAAATAGGCAACCATAATTTATGAAATGAGCAGGGTTTTTGCAGCAGCTTTGCCTGACGCTTTCCGCCCGAAAGCAAAAAGCCGCCATCATTTCCCGAACAGTACAAAAAAAGCCGCCCGATAGACGGACGGCTAAAAAATCTAAAAGAGTTTTTTAGTTGTGCAGTGGATCCTTGGAATTATTCCTTAGAGGAAGCCTTCTTTGTCATCACTACAGCAGCACCCAGAGATGCAACAACAACTGCTACGAGAGCAACAGCGGATGTTGTGTCGCCTGTGGGAACAGCAGAAGTCTCTGTGGACTCTTCAGCAGCAGGAGCTGTGCTGGATTCCTCAGCAGGAGCCACGCTGGACTCTTCAGCAGGAGTTTCGCTGGATTCCTCAGCAGGAGTCTCGCTGGACTCTTCAGCAGGAGCTTCGCTGGATTCCTCAGCAGGAGCCTCGCTGGACTCTTCAGCAGGAGTTTCAGCAGCAGCGCCGACCTCAGCGGTATAAGTAACGTTCCACAGTGCGTAAGCGTCGTCATCGTCTACAGTCAGAGTATCAGAAGCGAGAGTTGTGGTGTCGAGCTTTACTTTGATTGTCAGAGGCTGACCGGCAACAGCTTCCTTAGCGCAGCAGTCTGTCTGGCTGTTTTCTGTACGATCGTATGCTTCCTCGTAATCACCCCAGCTGGTGCCCCACTCGTTGTCAAGACGAACCTTGAACTTAACGCCTGAGTAACCTCTGGAAACAACACCTGCAGAACCCTTATCCTCTGTGGACTCTGTGATCATGTCTTCGGTAACGTTGTCGATCTCAACAGTACCTTCCCAGATGCCGTCGCCGTCGTCATCAGTCATAACAACGTCAGGAGTAGCACCCCAACCATTGAAAGAACCGCAGATGCCGACAGAGTGGGTCTTCAGTTCATCAGCGCTAAGAGCGGAAGCATTTACAACTGCTACAGAAGCAGCCATAGCAGCTACGAGAGCGATTCCAAGAATCTTTGACTTTTTCATTGTAGTATTTCCTCCTAAAAATTACTGAAACATATCTTTATATGTTCCGTTATGAGTATTATACTATGTTATTTCCAAAAAATCAAGAGGAATTGCAGGATTTTGTTACAAAGAAATAACAAAACTGTCATAAAATCGTAGTAAATCCGATTTTTTCCACAGGTTTTCTGAAAGGATCTTCCCCACAGATACCAAATTTTGGAGTGCTGTTCGTCTATATGCTATGTCTGCTTCCTATAATTTGTGCAACATTTCCCTGAATCGTAAAAACATCCGAAATATTTCATGATAATTCATAAACAATTATTCAATAATATGCAAAATATTATTTATCGTGCACAAAATTTGCTTTATCTCAGCACATAAAGATGATGCATTTCACGCTCCATGTCATTTTTTAACGCTGCTGTATTTTGTTTCTCTGTATGATCGGGAAAGCATTCGTCACAAAGCAGGCTGCAAAAAGCCGGATGCCGAAAGGAGAATGAACGATCACCGGTCTTGTTCGGTTCGGCAGATCATGCAGACAAAAAAATAAGCCCCGACACATCGTGACGGGGCGTTTCTGCCGGTAACCGGACTTGAACCGGTACGGATGTTACTCCGAGGGATTTTAAGTCCCTTGCGTCTGCCTATTTCGCCATACCGGCAAATGTAACAATATTATACCATATTCGTTCAAAAAGTCAAGAACTATAAAAAAGTTTTTTTAAGATTTTATGGTATTTTTTATATTGTGTTTATTTTATTTGAGATTTTTAAAATGTGATTGACAAATTATTTTGTGTGATTTATAATGAATAAAAAGATTTATGGGAGGTTTTTTTATATGAAAATCAAAAAGCATTTGAAGAAAGCAGCTTGTACGGCAGCAGCCGCAGCCTTGCTGACTTCTTCGGTTTCAATGAATGTATCGGCGAGGGAATATGAAAATCAGCCTGACGGCTGCACCATAACCAAAATTTCCAATTCCGCTGCCGCTGAGGGAGAAATTGACGGTCTTTTGAAAGGCGGAGTCCGCAATACAAGCTATAACTATCAAATGGCAGAGAGAGGCGATAATATATATATCGCTGCTTGCAGGAACGTTCTGGAAGGGCTTGTTGAATCGTCTTTGTATGTACTGAGTGCAGACGAAGTAAAAGCTATCACTAATCTGCTGACAGACGGTGATGTTCCGACAGACAGTGACGCAGACGGTTCATATATCATTAAATACAATAAGAAAACAGGTGAATTTACAAAGCTGTACACCCTGCCTTCGAGAGTAAGAACTACTATGGCTGTGACTTACGGAGAAAATGTCTATTTCTCGACTTCTTCAATAGGCGGTTTTGAGGAGAATTGTATTTACAGATGTGATAAAAATGATAAGATAGAAGAAATATCTTCCACTTTCAGTGCGTTCAGCGGAGCTTCAAACTGTGTGTATGATGGAAAGCTGTTTATTGCGGGACTTGACGATTTAGATGTTGACGGGGAAAATATTGTTACACCGATAGCTGTTTTCGGCATGGACAAAGATGATGACACAAAGTTTGGTAAGGTTGCAGACGGCAGCGATTTCGGTGATTATGCATCTTACGATTCATTAACGGGTGATTTGTGTCTGGCACCCTCTACGGCACTTGCAAGTTATAACGGATATATATATATAACATTGCCCTCAGTTGACGGCTTCAATATATTTAGAGGCCATTCAGCCGCTGCCGGCGAAACGGCAAATAAATATGGTTGGTATTGGGAGAGAGTGACAGGTGTTGAAGATAAAGCATTGTACAATTCAATGTATGCGTCAATGTTTGTATTCAAGAATGAATTGTATGTTTATGATAGCGACCATGTAGCAAAGGGTATTTTCGATTCTTGCAATGGTGCAGTAGAGGAGCTTTTTGGCAGAGATGATATATCCTCAAGCAGCTATCTGGAAGTTTTGTATAATAATCTGAGCAATCCGCAGCACCTCTGGAAGTTGAA
>ONYV01000060.1 GCA_900322105.1 uncultured Eubacteriales bacterium
CGTCTATTCCACCAAGGTTGCCGACGGCATCCATAAGCCCGAAGAACTCATCAACAAGATCGTAAACGGTCAGGCGCCCGTGTTCCATTCCGATCATAAAGCAGAAGCAAGTTCCTCTGACAATAACGAGAGCTTCGGCAGAAAGCTCTATAAGCACCTGATGAACGGCGTATCTCATATGCTCCCGTTCGTTGTGGCAGGCGGTATCTTCATCGCCATCGCATTCCTCATCGACTCCTTCGCAGGCGTTCCGCAGGACGGAAACTTCGGTTCGGGAACTGCCGTATCCGCTTGGTTCAAGAACATCGGCGGCGTTGCCTTCAACTTTATGCTGCCGCTGTTAGCAGGCTTTATCGCCATGTCGATTGCAGACCGTCCGGGTCTTCTGGTCGGTATCGTCGGCGGTGCGCTGGCATCTTCCGGCGCGACCTTTACCAACCCTGCCGCTGTTGACGCTATCCCCTCCGGTTTCCTCGGTGCGCTGCTCGCAGGCTTCCTCGGCGGCTGGCTGCTCAAAATGCTCGAAAAAGCGTGCGAACATCTGCCTCACGCTCTCGAAGGCATCAAGCCCATCCTGATCTATCCGCTGTGCGGACTTGGCATTGTCGGCATCATGATGTGCGCTGTCAACCCTGTCATGGGTCTGATCAATGACGGCATGAAGAACGCCGTATCCTCTATGGCTTCTCAGCCCGCTCTGCTCATCCCCGTTTGCGCACTGCTTGCAGGCATGATGGCAATTGATATGGGCGGTCCGTTCAACAAGGCAGCTTACGTTACCGCAACCGCTCTGCTCACAGGCGCATCTTCCGATCCTTCCGATCCTGCTTTCAAGATCATGGCTGCCGTTATGATCGGCGGTATGGTTCCTCCTCTTGCCATTGCACTCTCCACTACGATCTTCCGCAACCGCTGGAACGCAGAAGAAAGAAAGAACGGTCCTGTTAACTTCATCATGGGTCTGTCCTTCATCACAGAAGGCGCTATCCCCTATGCAGCAGGTCATCCGCTGCAGGTCATCCCCAGCTGTCTGGTCGGTTCTGCTATCGCAGGCGCACTGTCCGCAGCTTTCGGCTGCACACTGCGCGCACCTCACGGCGGTATCTTCGTACTCCCCACCATCGGCAACCCTGCCATGTATTTCCTCGCCCTCGTCATTGGCGCAGCTGCCGGTATGCTGATGCTCGCTCTCCTGAAAAAGCCTCTTGACAAAGAAAAGAAAGCAACGAAAGCCTGATATAACAAAACAGCATCAAACTACCATGACCCAAAATCAACCGTCAGCGGTACGACTGTATTTTCGCTCCGCTGACGGAAATACAAAAATATCATCTGATAAAAAAGGAGTAATGACTTATGGTATCCAAAAATGTAACACTCATCAACGCACAGGGCTTTCATATGCGTCCTGCATCGGTTTTTGCCTCTGCAATGGGCAAATATGCCTGCAGTGTGACCATCAAATTCAACGGCAACAATTACAACGCAAAGAGCCTGCTCAACATCATCGCAGCCTGCATCAAGTGCGGCAGTGAGATCGAACTGGTATGTGACGGTCCTGACGAGAACGAAGCGCTCGCAGAAGCTGTTTCGATGATCGAAAGCGGTCTGGGCGAATGATCCGCTGATACAAAATCCTGAAGCCCTTCCGCCAAGGTCTGCCGACTGCGGCGGAAGGGATACTTTTACACCGAACATTCCTATCCTATAAATATACTTTCAGAGGTGATCTTTATGTTAAAAGGTATCGGCGCATCCGACGGCATCGGCATCGGAAGAGTCATGCTGATCGTGGAACAGTCGCTGAAATATACTCCTACAACCGTAACGGATGTAGATGCGGAACTGAAACGCTACAGAGAAGCGGTCGATCGGTTCTGTGAAAACACCATGCAGCAGGCGGAAAGCATCCGTAAATCGACAGGCGACAAAGAAGCAGAGATCCTTGAGGGTCATATTGCGATCATCCGTGATCCGTTCATGGGCGGTGAGATCGAAAAGCTGATACAGGCGCAGCAGTGCGCAGAAGCAGCTGTCGAACAGATCTGCCAGATGTTTATCGATATGTTCTCCGCAACAGGAGACGACCTGACCATGCAGCGTGCCGCTGACGTGCGTGATATCAAAGACGGCGTGCTTTCTATCCTGCTTGGCGTGCAGGAAGTAAAGATCAGCGACGCTCCCGCAGGAACAGTACTCGTCTGCAAGGAACTCACGCCTTCCATGACAGCAGGCATCCGTAAAGAAAACATCGTTGGCATCATCACCGAAACAGGCAGCCAGACCTCTCATTCCGCCATTTTAGCACGTGCGCTGGAAATTCCTGCCGTACTCAGTGTTTCAGGCGCCGTCACACAGCTTTCCAGCGGCGAACAGGTCATTGTTGACGGAAAAGCAGGCAGCGTCATCACCGCTCCTTCCCCCGAAGAAGTGGAGACCTATACCTCCAAGCGTGAAGCATTCCTGCGTGAACGCCGTGAGCTTGAAAACTACCGCGGCAAAAAAACGCTGAATGCAGACGGCACAGAATTTGAGTTGTTCTGTAATATCGGTACGCCTAAAGACGCCAATAAAGCAGTAGAAGCAGACGGCGAAGGCGTCGGTCTGTTCCGCACAGAATTTCTGTTCATGGATCGTGACCGCCTCCCGACTGAGGACGAACAGTTTGAAAGCTACAAGCAGGCTTCTCTCATCCTCAAAGGAAAGCCCCTCATCATCCGTACCCTCGACATCGGCGGCGACAAGGATATCCCTTATCTCGGTCTTGCCAAAGAAGAAAACCCCTTCATGGGCTTCCGTGCAATCCGTTATTGTCTGAAAAACCGTGATATGTTCAAATCTCAGATCAAAGCGATCCTCCGCGCAAGCGCTTTCGGCGATATCCGCATCATGTTCCCGCTGATCACCGCCGTGGAAGAGCTGCGCGCAGGAAAAGCACTGGTAGAAGAAGCAAAAGCTGATCTGAAAGCGTCCGATATCGCCTTTGACGAAAATATCCGGGTCGGCGTTATGACCGAGACCGCCGCTTCAGGCGTGATCGCCGATCTGCTTGCAAAAGAAGCCGATTTCTTCAGCATCGGCACCAACGACCTCACAGGCTATACGATGGCAGCAGACCGTGGAAACGGCGACGTGTCTTATCTGTATTCTCCCTTCCAGCCCAGCGTTCTGCGCATGATCCGCAGCATCATCACCTGCGGCAGAGCAGAAGGTATTCCTGTCGGAATGTGCGGTGAAGCAGCCGCCAACCCCATGATGATACCGCTGCTGATCTCCTTCGGACTGACAGAATTCAGCGTTTCCGCTCCGTCTGTTCTGAAAGTCAGAAAGAATATTGCCAAATGGACAAAGGCAGAAGCTGACGCTATTGCCGAAAAAGTCATGTCTATGACGACCGAAGCAGAGATCACGGATTACCTGAGATCTGTCGTATAACATAAAATAACCTGTCCTCCCCCACAGTTTCTCACGCCGGAACTGTGGGGGTTTTTTTGAAACGAACCGAACCTCCTTTCAAAAACCCTGAAACTTGACATCATAAACTTGACATCATATAGGAAATGAAATATAATATATGTTATCCGAAAATACGAAAAATATGATGACAAGGTGGTTTTTTATATGGCAAATCAGGAGATCCGTCTGACAGCGGAAGGGTATCAGAAAACCCTCGAAGAACTGGAATATCTTAAAACCGTAAAACGTGGAGAGATCGCAGAAAAGATCGAGATCGCACGTTCCTTCGGTGACTTGTCCGAGAACAGTGAATATGACGAAGCAAAAAACGAGCAGGCGATCATGGAAAGCAGGATTGCCGAGCTGGATGCGATCCTGAAACGTGCTGTGATCATTGACCCCACAGAACAAAGCACCGAGCACGTTCACCTCGGCTCAAAAGTGAAGGTGCATGACTGCGAATTTGACGAGGATGTTGTGTATCAGATCATCGGCTCAAAAGAAGCAGACCCCTTTAACGGAAAACTCTCTGACGAAAGCCCTGTCGGCGCTGCGCTGATCGGTCGTCAGGTCGGTGAAATGGTCAATGTCGAAACACCCGAAGGCGTCAACCAGTTTATTATTCTCGAGATCACACAGTGATCCATACCGAAACACAGATAACGGATGTATGAAAAAACAACGGATCGTCAGCAGCAATTTGACAGTCCGTCAACATTTCATACAAACCCGAAAGGATGAAAAATAATGGCAGAACAATCAGAAAACAAGAACCGCAGCAAGCCTCAGCAGGATCTGAACAGCCTGCTGCAGGTCAGAAGAGACAAACTCAAGGAATTGCAGGAAAGCGGCAGCGATCCGTTCCGAATCACGAAATATGATGTCACGCATCACAGTACAGACGTGACAGAACACTTTGACACCCTCGAAGGACAGTCTGTCTCCGTTGCAGGACGTATCATGTCCAAGCGTGTGATGGGCAAAGCGTCCTTTTGCCATATTCAGGATCTGAACGGAACGATCCAGTGCTATGTGGCAAGGGACTGCATCGGTGAAGAAGCTTACAAGCTGTTCAAAAAGATGGATATCGGCGATATCGTAGGACTGAAGGGTGAAGTCTTCAAAACAAAAACAGGAGAGATCTCTATCCACGCAAGCGAGATCACACTGCTCACCAAAAGTCTGCAGATTCTGCCGGAAAAATATCACGGTCTGACCAACACCGACACCCGTTACCGTCAACGTTATGTTGACCTCATTATGAACGAGGATGTCAAAAGCACCTTTATCAAGCGTTCAAAGATCATCAGTGCGATCCGCCGTTATCTCGATACACAGGGCTTTATGGAAGTCGAAACGCCCATGCTGGTATCTAACGCAGGCGGCGCGACCGCAAGACCTTTTGAAACACATTTCAATGCCCTGGACGAAGATCTGCGCCTCAGGATCTCTTTAGAGCTGTATCTCAAACGACTGATCGTCGGCGGACTGGAAAGAGTATATGAGATCGGCAGAGTGTTCCGCAACGAAGGTCTTGACACTCGCCATAACCCTGAATTTACCCTGATGGAGCTGTATCAGGCCTATACCGATTACCACGGTATGATGGATCTGACCGAAAACCTCTATCGCTATGTTGCCAAAGAAGTATTGGGCACTACCACCATTGTTTACAACGGCATCGAAATGGATCTCGGAAAGCCGTTTGAACGCATCACAATGGTAGACGCCGTTAAAAAATATGCAGGTGTTGATTTTAACGAGATCAAGACCCTTGAACAAGCCCGCAAGGCCGCTGACGAAAAAGGCATTGCCTATGAGCAGCATCACAAAAAGGGCGATATCCTGAATCTGTTCTTTGAAGCATTTGTTGAAGAACATTTGATCCAGCCCACCTTCCTGATGGATCACCCTGTTGAGATCTCTCCTTTGACAAAGAAAAAGCCTGATAACCCCGACTATGTAGAGCGTTTTGAGTTCTTTATGAACGGTTGGGAAATGGCAAACGCATACAGTGAGCTGAACGATCCTATCGACCAGCGTGAGCGATTCAAGGCGCAAGAAGAACTGCTTGCCCTTGGCGATGAGGAAGCAAACCGCACCGATGAAGATTTTCTGAATGCGCTGGAGATCGGTATGCCTCCGACAGGCGGCATCGGGTTCGGTATTGACCGTATGTGTATGCTGCTGACAAACTCTCCTGCGATCCGTGACGTTCTGCTGTTCCCGACAATGAAAAGTCTGGATAAATAAACTTAGTATTCATGCGGGTTTCAGGCTATCAGGCATAGAATTTGCGACCAAATTGCGACCAAATAAAGAGAACAAGCAAAGAAAAACAGGACTTCCATAGTTTAAATGGGAGTCCTGATTTTTTGTAAACATTTTTTAAACAGACATCTATATGTCCGCTTGATGATGTATAATGTTATAAAAGAACAGAATCAGGGTGATAACAATGGAAAATGAAATATCCGACAGAACACTGGAAGTATTCTATCGTCTGCTCAGGGGTGAGGCGGTCAGCAATAAGGCAGTAGCCGAAAAATACGGAATATCTTCACGCACCGTCAGTCGTGACATAGGCAGAATACAGAATTTCCTTTCAGATAACCGTGGGTTGATGCAGAACGCCGAAGTTATTTATTCACACAAGGAAAAAGCCTATATTCTGAAAAGTGATGAATTTCTAAAGAATTCCGAGCTGTTTGCATTGGTGAAAGTGATACTTGGTGCAAGATGTTTCAGTAAAGAAGATACACTTACACTTATCAGAAAAATAAAGCAATTCACTACGCCAAATGACAGAAACTTGCTTGAAAGCATTATCAAGAAAGAGGTATTTCACTACAGAGAGGTCAGATCGGACTGCGACAGCGTTATTGATAATCTATGGAGAATCGTTCAGTGTATCGAGCAAAGGCACTGTATTTCAATACGATATATTAAAATGGACAGGACAGAGGTTATCAGAAAGCTGCATCCATCCGCAGTTATGTTCAGTGAATACTATTTTTATCTGATTGCTTATGAACCTGATGGAGAACCTGCAAAGGCAAAGTATTATCGCATAGACCGTATTCGTTCCATTGTTGAGCATCGGGAAAAATACGTCCTTGATCAGTCAAATGATTTTGATGAAGGTGAACTCAGAGAAAAGAATCAGTTTATGTTTCCTGGTGATTTGGTTCAAATAACCTTTGAATTTTCAGGTTTGTCGCTTCAGTCGGTGCTGGACAGACTGCCTACTGCAAGAGTAATTGAAAAAAACGGTAGCAAGAGTA
>ONYV01000228.1 GCA_900322105.1 uncultured Eubacteriales bacterium
CACTGGGTCGTCGAAGTGACGATCAGCGGCGATGAGCTGCAGGAAACAGGCACGCAAAGAGGGATGCTGATCGATTTCGGAGATATGAAAAAAGCGGTTCGTGCGCTGACGGACATTTACGATCATGCGCTGATCTATGAATCGGGCTCGCTCAGGATCAAAACGGTGGATGCGCTGCTGGAAGAAGGCTTTCGCCTGATCGAGATCCCGTACCGTCCGACAGCCGAAAATTTTGCGCGGATGTTTTTTCAGAAACTGAAAGAACAGGGACTGCGCGCCGAAAGCGTTACGGTGTATGAAACACCCGATAACTGTGCGGTATATGAAGAAAAATAAAGATGAGCGCTGTGCGTTAAGGGAGCAGAAATATGATGAAGGTAGTTGAAACATTCGTCAGTATCAACGGAGAGGGCGCTCACGCAGGAGAGCTGGCGGCGTTCATCCGTTTCAAGGGCTGTAACCTGTGCTGCTCATACTGCGATACAAAATGGGCGAATCTTCCTGATGCCAATGCGTCGGAGATGTCTGTACAGGAGATATCGGAATATGTAAAGGAAACAGGCGTACACAATGTGACGCTGACAGGCGGAGAGCCGATGCTGCAAAAGGAGATCGGGGCGCTTGCGCAAAGGCTGGTGTCTGACGGATGTCGGGTAGAGATCGAAACAAACGGCAGCGTCAGTCTTGAAAATCTTGCAAACGCAGAAAAACGTCCTGTCTTTACGATGGACTATAAGCTGCCCGACAGCGGCATGGAGGACAGGATGTGCCTGACAAATTTCGGTTTGCTGAAAGAAAAGGATACCGTCAAATTCGTAGCAGGCAGTATCAGAGATCTGGAACGTGCCAAAGAGATCATAGAACGCTATGGTCTGATCGGAAGGTGTCATATCTATCTCAGCCCCGTATTCGGCAGGATACAGCCTGCGGACATGGTGGAATTTATGATACGTCACAAACTCAACGGAGTACGGCTGCAATTACAGCTGCATAAGTTTATCTGGCATCCCGATACAAGGGGTGTGTAAATATCGGGAGGATGGCAATGGATAAAAAAGCGATAGAATATCATATAAAGGGTCTTTTGAAGGCGATCGGAGAAGACCCCGAAAGAGAAGGACTTCAGGAAACGCCCGAAAGGGTCGCAAGAATGCTGCAGGAGGTGCTGGAGGGAACAGCCTACAGCAATCATGAGATCGCACAGATGTTCGGAAAGACCTTTACAGCGCCCGACGGGCAGGATGAAGATAACATCGTCGTTGTCAGGGACATTACGGTTTTCAGTTATTGCGAGCATCATTTGGCGCTGATGTACGATATGAAGGTGAACGTTGCCTATATCCCGCACGGAAGGGTGCTGGGGCTGAGCAAGATCGCAAGGATCTGCGATATGGCGGCAAAACGGCTGCAATTGCAGGAAAGGCTTGGACGAGATATCGCAGAGATCATATCGGAAGCGGCAGGAACAGAGGATGTAGCGGTAGCGATCAGCGGCTGTCACAGCTGCATGACCGCAAGAGGCATTAAAAACGTCTCGGCAAAGACCGTCACCAACACCTACACAGGCGTTTTTCGCAAAGACAGCGAACTGAAAAAGACGGTGCAGTTTAACTGATACGGAGGAATAGAAATGAAAGCGTTGGTTTTATGCAGCGGAGGAGTCGACAGTACGACTTGCCTTGCAAAGGCGGTCGAAAAATACGGCGCAGATGAAGTGCTGGCGCTGTCGGTCGGTTACGGACAAAAGCACAGCAGGGAGCTGACCGCAGCAAGGGCGGTCGCTGAATATTACGGAGTGACATTGAGAAGTCTGGATCTTTCGTCTTTGTTTGAAGGCTCGGACTGTTCCCTGCTCAAGGGCGCAGACGAAGAGATACCCAAAGAAAGCTATGCAGAGCAGCTTAAAAAAACGGACGGCAAGCCTGTTTCCACCTATGTTCCGTTTCGTAACGGACTTTTTTTAGCCTCTGCTGCCAGTATTGCACTGTCACATGGGTGTGAAGTGATCTATTACGGCGCACACAGCGATGATGCCGCAGGAAATGCGTATCCTGACTGCAGCAGCGAATTTAACGAGGCGATCAACCGCGCCGTGTACCTTGGCAGCGGCGGACAGTTGAGCGTGACAGCACCGTTTATCGGGATGAACAAAGCGCAGGTGGTCGCAGAAGGTCTGAAGCTGAAAGTGCCGTATCAGCTGACATGGAGCTGTTATGAGGGCAAAGACAAGCCCTGCGGACTGTGCGGCACTTGCCGTGACAGAGCGGCGGCATTTTTAGCAAACGGAATGGTTGATCCGCTGCTGCAGGAAGATTAAAGGAAAGGAATGATTACGATGAGCGGAAGAACCGAAAACGAAAAGGGCAGCATCACGCTGCTCGGCAATCAGCACACGGTCTATTCTTCGGATTACTCTCCCGATGTGCTGGAAACTTTCCCGAACAAACACCCCGACAATGATTATTTTGTCAAATTCAACTGTCCTGAGTTTACCAGTCTTTGCCCGATCACAGGACAGCCCGATTTTGCGTGCATTTACATTTCCTATATCCCCGACAAGCTGATGGTCGAGAGTAAATCGCTCAAGCTGTATCTGTTCAGCTTTCGCAATCACGGCGATTTCCACGAGGACTGCGTGAACATCATCATGAAAGATCTGATCGCACTGATGCAGCCGAAGTATATCGAGGTCTGGGGCAAATTCCTGCCTCGGGGCGGCATTTCCATTGACCCGTACTGCAACTATGGACGTCCCGACACCAAATGGGAACAGCTTGCATGGGACAGACTCAGCCACCACGATCTTTATCCCGAACAGGTCAACAACCGTTGATGTTAAGGCAACACCGCACAAAGACCGCCTTGCGGCTTAGCACCACATCTGCTTGCATATTTTCCGTCATCTTGCACAAAAATCCCTCTGCCTTCGGAATTTCTGTACAATCTGACGAAAAATCTGACAGCGCATCTGCGGCACTATCTTTGTGCGGTATTGCCTTAATGATACTGCAAAACCGCTTTGCCTTCTGTTTTGGAGGGCAGAGCGGTTTTGTTGATTTGCAGCGGCGTGGATCAGATATATTAGACTTCTTCGGGAGTTTCCGAAGCACCGTCTTGCTTGTCTCTTCTGCGTAATACGGCACTTCTCCGGTTCCCGAGGAAGTCTGATAAGTGTGCGCATTAAGGCAGAAAAGCAGAAGGCTGCAAATATATGCTGTAAACCTTCTGCTTTTTGTATCTGCATATCACGAGATATGCCTAACCCCATAAATCTGAGAACGACAAAACAGCTCCGAAAATTCCTGTTATATCAGGGATCTCGGAGCTGTTTTGATAGAGGTCGTTTTTTCAGAGGAAGTGTATTGTAAACAACGGTTGTACAGACCGCTGTATCATATATCAAGATATCTTACGCCATGTAACCAAAACCTGATTCACCGGGGTGCTTGCCGTATTCGTTGACGTAATTGTAACCCGACTCGCCCGGATGTTTGCCCATAGCATTTACCGTGTCGTCAGTCATTTCCTGATAGCCAAAACCTGATTCACCGGGGTGCTTGCCGTACTCGTTGACGTAATTGTAACCCGACTCGCCCGGATGTTTGCCCATAGCATTTACCGTGCCGTCAGTCATTTCCTGATAGCCAAAACC
>ONYV01000063.1 GCA_900322105.1 uncultured Eubacteriales bacterium
GCCCCAAGAAGCGGAGCCAAAGGCGAACGCTGATTGGTTGGCGGAACTTATGCAGAGCAGTGGTGCTAAGCCGCAAGGCGGTCTTTGTGCGGTGTTGCCTTAGATGCAGTTAGCGGAATAATACGTCAAAAAGACGTGCGGTATTGCCCTAAGATGTTAAATCAGGTTCTAAGATATGACGGGCGTTTTGATAGGCGATCTTTTCCAGTTCTTCAGCACGAAGCGGCAAATTCAGAAAAGAACGCACCTCGTTTTGCGGACTCCATAGCGGAAAATCCGTTCCGAACAGGATTCTGTCCGCACCGTAGCCGCGAATGTAGCGCACAATCTGCTTTGGCGGCAAAAACATCATACAGCTTGAGATATCCAAAAAACAATCTGTATGTTTCAGAAGATGAAACGCTTCTTCAAACATTGACCAACCGCCCAGATGCGCAGCGATCAGCTGTAATCTCGGAAAATTGTCCATCACGTTTTTCAATCGGCGCGGATGAGAAAAATCGAACCGCTTGTCACCGCAGTGAACAAGAACGGGTAGTTTCCCCTGAATGGCATCAAACACTTCAAACAATCTCCTGTCGTCTGTATCGAACCGCTGTGTGTCGGGATGAAACTTGATGCCCTTTAAGCCCGAGCGTATGATAAAAGCGGTTTCCTCAAGCAGATCTTCGCAGTCAGGGTGAAGTGTACCAAAGCCGTGAAATTCAGGGTGGGCGGCAGTTTCTTGGAGCGTAAACTCGTTGATATGGCGCACCTGTTCAGCTTTGGCTGCAACAGGCAGCAAAACGAACTCACAAATACCTGCCGCCTTTCCTTCCCTGAGCAGTTCTTCTGTACTGCCGATACAGGCAGGAGTGATGCCGTAAAAGTCTGCGACTGCGTTAGTCGCTTTTTCTGCGATCTTATTCGGATAAATGTGTGTGTGAAAATCAATGATCTTCATTTTTTACTCCCAGTTGTTTTTTTAACTCGTCAATATACAATTGTCCTACCACGCTGAGCATCATTTTCTTTTTGGTGATGTAACCGATCACCATTTTTTCTCTTGGATGAGCCTCATCGGGTTCATACGGTACAGCAATGTAGTCGCTGCCGTTCAGTTCCTCACAAATGATCCCTGAGCAAAGCGTGTAGCCGTTCAAGCCTATCATCAAATTCAGCATGGTGGCACGGTCGGTAGCTTTGATGGTACGGGGATAAGGAAAGCCTGTCAGGATCTCTTCGGCAAAATACAAAGAGCCGCTGCCGCCCTGTTCAAAGGACAGGCAAGGGTACTGCGCAAGCTCGTCAAAGCCGATGGACTGATGATGCGCCAGCGGATGTCCTTTCCAGAGATAAACATACGCATCACACTCGATCAGCTTGTGAAATTCCACGCCGCTGCTTCTCAACACCTTGCTCATCAGCGCAGCGTTAAAATCACTCAGATATAAGATTCCGATCTCACTGTTGAGTGTGCTGACATCCTCGATCACCTGCTGCGTTTGCTGCTCACGGATCGCAAATTCATATTCGTCGATATTGAGTTTTTTGACAAGCTCAACAAAGCTCTTGACCGCAAAGGAATAGTGCTGTGTGGAAACCGCAAACTTCTTTTTTCTCCTGCCGTTTTCCCCGTACTTTTCCATGATGTTGTTGTACTGCTGATACAGTTCCCTTGCATAGGAAATAAAATCCCGTCCGTCGCTTGTCAGGGTCACGCCTCTTCCGCTGCGGTTGAATATCGTGATATGCAGTTCCTTTTCAAGCTCCTTGATGGCTTCTGTCAGGGAAGGCTGAGAAATATACAGCACCTCGCTTGCCTTGTTAAAAGAACCTTGTTCTGAAATGGTGATCGCATAAAAAATTTGTGATAATGTCATATGATGATCCTATTCGTATAGTTTTTTTGAAAAATAACGGTCGCCCCTGTCGGGCAAAATGATGACGATATTGCCATGAGCGCCGCTGTTGACCAGTTTTTTTGCTGCTGCCAGCGCTGCGCCCGAGGACGAACCTGCAAAGATCCCCTCTTTTTCAGCAAGCGCACGGGCTTCAAAAAATGCTTCCTCATCGCTGATCTTGATAACCCTGTCAACCAGCGACATATCCATCGTGTCAGCGATAAAATCGTTGCCGATGCCTTCGATGTCATAGTCGCCGTGCGTGCCGCCGCCCATAGTAGAACCGATCGGATCGGCAAGCACGCCGATAACGCTTTTGTGTTTTTCTTTCAGATATTTCACAACACCCGAATACGTGCCGCCGCTGCCTGCTCCTGCCACAAGATAATCAATATCGCCGTTTAAGTCTTCGTAGATCTCTCTGCCTGTAGTTTCGTAATGAGCGCGCGGATTCGCCTGATTTTTGAACTGTTCTAATGTTACAGCGTCCGAAATGCTGTTTCGTATCTCCTCTGCTTTTCTCCACGCTCCAAGCATTCCTTCTTCACGGGGAGTGTTGATGATCTCTGCGCCGAGCGCACGCAGGAGTGTTTGCTTTTCCTCTGAAAATTTAGTGGGAACCACAAAAATGATCCTGTAACCCTTATTCAGCGCCGCAAAAGCGATCCCAAGACCTGTATTACCTGCCGTAGCCTCTACAATGGTACTGCCTTTTCTGAGAATGCCGCGCTGTTCTGCGTCCTCGATCATATATTTTCCGATCCTGTCCTTGACGCTGCCGGATGGATTGAACAGTTCGAGCTTTGCAAAAAGACGCACGTTCTCCGGTAAGCCAAGATGACCGAGCTTTACAAGCGGTGTGTTTCCGATCAACTGATGCATATCCTCATAGAGTGCCATAACTATTCCTCGCTTTCTGCGATCGCCTGATCTAAATCGGCAAGAATATCATCAATGTTTTCAATACCGACAGACAGTCTGATCAAACCGTCTGTGATGCCGACCTTTTGGCGCACCTCATACGGAATTGCTGCGTGCGTCATACTGGCAGGGTGGCACACAAGACTCTCCACACCGCCAAGACTTTCCGCAAGGGCGATGAGCTTCAGTGACTGAAAGAATTTTTTGATATCATAGTTTTCATAAAGCTCAAAGGAGATCATTGCACCGCCGTTTTTCGCCTGCCGCTTGTTGATCTCATAGCCCTGCGCATCCGCAAGTCCGGGATAGTATACCTTTTTGACAGCCTTATGATCTTTCAAATATTCCGCCGCTTTACGGGCATTCTCCACATGACGGTCAAGACGCACGCCAAGCGTCTTGATGCCGCGGATCAGCAAAAAGCTGTCGAACGGACCGAGTATGCCGCCCGTAGAATTTTGAATAAACGCCATCTTCTGCGCAAGTGCATCGTCATTGACGACCACAAGACCTGCCACTACATCGCTGTGACCGCCAAGATATTTTGTTGCGCTGTGAACAACAATATGAGCGCCCAGTTCGAGCGGTCTTTGCAGGTAGGGCGTCATAAAGGTATTGTCGACAATAGAAAGAATGCCGTGCTTTTTGGCGATCTTTGCGACCCCTGCAAGGTCTGTGATCGTCAGAAGGGGATTTGCAGGACTTTCCACCAGGATCGCCTTGACCTGCGGCGTGATCTTGCTTTCAAGAGACGCAAGATCCGTTGTGTCTTCGATCGAATATCCAATATTAAAATGTTTGAACACTTTGTCAAGTAAACGAAAAGTGCCGCCGTAGACGTTGCCCGAGATCAGGATCTGATCGCCTGATTGAAACAAGCTGAGCACTGCCGTGATCGCTGCCATGCCCGAACTAAAGGCAAATCCTGCCCTGCCATGCTCCAGCTCTGCGATCAGTGCTTCCAAAGCAGCGCGTGTGGGGTTGCCTGTACGGGAATACTCCCATTTCGGCGTTTCTCCCAAAGCGCTCTGCTGATAGGTAGATGTCTGATAGATCGGAACATTGACTGCTCCTGTGTATGCGTCTGTGGAAATGCCGCCGTGGATCAGGGCGGATCCAATATTCTTATATTGTGCCATAATGATTACACTCCTTATCAAAAAATTATGAATCGAAAAAATGATGTCCGTCATCCGTCATCGGCCGCTCCGTTTTCGGATATTCAAATATCCGATCGTCTCCCCTGTTTTCGGATAGGTAGCGTACAAATCCGGATGCGTACCATTTCGCCATTTCAAGATCATGCAAAAGATAATGTCCGCAATTTTCCGGCGAAGTGCCGGGTACGGTCTGCGCTTTGTCTACCTCTTTGAACGCCCCTGCGATCAAATCATAGATCTCTCGGGAAGAACGGGAGCCTTTCAGGATCAGATAAAAACCTGTCAGACATCCCATCGGTCCCCAGTAAATAACCTCATCCTTCCAATCGGGATGATTGCGAAGATAGGTAGCGATCAGATGCTCTAAAGAATGCATCGCCGCAGCGTCAACGGCAGGTTCTTTGTTAGGTCTGGTCAATCTTATGTCATAGGTCGTGATAACACTGTCACCGACAGTATCCGTTCTGCTGATAAAAATTCCCGGAACGATCGCTGCGTGGTCAACAGAAAAGCTCGGTATCAGTTTCATTGGATCATCTCCTCTTTATGATGATAAATGTTGGGACCCTGTCCCAACCCCTGCCAAGGGGCTTCTCGCCCCTTGGAACCCTCGGCAGGGACGCAGTCCCTGCACCCGTCACAGAAACCTTGAGGCAATCGGTGCTTCGGAAGTTTCCGAGGAAGTCTATGATTTGGGATTGCTATATTCTTTTTCTGCGGATATAAAATGAATGTTTTCAAACGCCGATATGCCGTCTGTGCGGTTGTCAAAAAACGCCTTTTGTATCTCCTGCGGTGTCCGGTGATCTTCGATCTGATATCCGTTTTTCTTGAGCGCCGTGTCGATCTCGGAGAAGGAATAGCCATGCAGCATTTTTTCTCCCAGCTTTTCGGTGATCTCCGTCAGCGTATGAATGCGCTCCGCTCCCGATCGGCTCAGAGTCGTTTCATCGGGATAGTCAAAAACGATCTTGCTGTGAGCTGAACAAAGCGTTCCGATCGTTTCGATCGTCTGCTCAAATACGGAAAGCGTCAGATAATAAGACACGCCGAGAATGGCAAAAAACGAGGGAAGCTCAGGATGAAAACCTGCGTGCAGGAGTTTTTGCTGCATATTATCTTTGGAAAAGTCGATAGGAACGAATGTCAGATTTTCAGGAATATTCCATTCAAGCTGGCGTACCCTTTCACGTTTATATTTTCCTGTATTGGGGTGATCCAGTTCAAAAACGTGAATATCAGCATTATCATTGCGAAACGCAAAGGTGTCCATACCTGCTCCGCAGACAACGTACTGACATTTTTCGTGCTGCTGCGCAAATTCATACAGCTTCTGTTCCGCAAAGGCGATGCGTGACAACGGGATCGGCAAGATATAGTACCTGAGCCTTTCGGCAATGTTTGCGCTGCAAAACGAATAGTTTTGATCCGATTTGCCGACTTCAAAATCATGATCGATCAGTTCACCGATCCTTTCATATTCCTCCTTGCCCATCAGATCATAGGCAAGATAATCGTCAAATATTTTTTGTCTGTCCATATTGGAATGGTACGCACGGGCAAAAGAACACAGCTTTGCCGTAGTGCTTTCTTGTGTTTCAGTCATAATAAGCTCCTTTTCACGGCATAAAAATACCGCCTGTGTTCCAAATGAAAACAGGCGGTTGATAATGATAGCGTACATGACTGTTTCAACATCGCGCTATGCCGCCTGTGTGCGGATACATACAACAGCATACGGACATGGCAGCGCTGCCGAAATGCGTGGCTGCAATTTCGGCTGAAAAGCGGTGTATTACTGTATTGCTGAGATAAAACATTCTGATCGCCTCTTATTCTGTATGCGGAGATCTTTAATACATAGTTAGCATACTTGTTTAGTAGGATTTGTACTGTTATTATGGCACATTTTCATCATTTTGTCAAGCCGCCTGATAATAGATGCTGCCTATTACCCGTTATAGGTTCATCCTTTGATCCGCTCATCAAAAAAACAGCAGCCGCATCACATGGATCAAAGCTGCTGCTTTTCTGAATGATGCTCCGTTTCAGCCGTATTCACACACAGCTGACTTCATTTTGCGGACATATTCTCCGATCACTTCGGGCGCTTCTCTGCCGTATTGTTCCGCAATACGGACGATCGCAGAACCGACGATCGCGCCATCGGCAATCTGCGCCATCTGTTTTGCCTGTTCAGGTGTGGAAATGCCAAAACCAATGGCAACAGGAATATCTGTGTTTTCACGGATCACCCTGACGATGGAAGCAAGATCCGTAGTGATCTCGCTGCGCACACCCGTCACGCCAAGACTCGATACCAAATAGATAAATCCTTCCGCTTCCCTTGCGATCATGCCGATACGGTTTTCTGAAGTAGGCGCGATCAGAGAGATCAGATCCACCTCATAGCATCGGCAGATCTCTGAAAACTCTTCCTTTTCTTCAAAGGGAATGTCGGGCAGGATCAGACCGTCGATGCCGACTTCCCGACAGGTCGAAATGAACTGCTCCGCTCCGTAAGAGTACACCACGTTTGCGTATGTCATAAAGATCAGCGGCACAGATACATCTCTGCGCAGCTCTCGCACAAGGTCAAAGACCTTATCTGTATCTGCTCCTGCGCTGAGCGCACGGATTTCTGCGGTAGGGTCAGAAAACGGGATGCCCAGTTCTATGATATCAGCGCCGTTTTGCGCCATTGCACGAACAGCTGCCGCTGTTGTTTCCATATCGGGATCACCGCAGGTGATAAACGGAATGAACACTTTTCCGTTTTGAAATGCCTTTGTGATCTTACTCATAAATATCCTCCCCTCTGTAACGTGCGATCGCCGCACAGTCCTTGTCCCCTCTGCCCGAAATCGTGATCACGATCGTTTTGTCTTTGCCCATTGTCGGCGCAAGCTTCATGGCGTGAGCCACTGCATGAGCCGACTCGATCGCAGGGATGATGCCTTCCGTTTTTGACAGATATTCAAACGCCTCCACTGCTTCATCGTCAGTGACGGCGACATATTCCGCCCTGCCGATATCATGCAGAAAAGCGTGTTCGGGTCCGACGCCCGGATAGTCCAGCCCTGCCGAAATGGAATAGACAGGCGCAATTTGTCCGTGCTTGTCCTGACAAAAATAAGACTTCATGCCGTGGAAAATGCCCACCCTGCCTGTGGAGATCGTAGCGGCCGTTTCAAAGGTGTCGATCCCTCTGCCGGCCGCTTCACAGCCGATCAGACGCACGCTTTTGTCCTGAATAAAATGATAAAACGTTCCGATCGCATTAGAACCGCCGCCGACACAGGCGATCACCGCATCGGGCAGTCTGCCCTCTTTTTGGAGCATCTGCGACTTGATCTCCTTAGAGATCACCGCCTGAAAATCTCTGACGATCGTCGGAAACGGATGCGGTCCCATCACCGAGCCAAGACAATAGTGAGTATCGCTGATACGATTCGTCCATTCACGCATTGCTTCCGACACAGCGTCCTTCAAAGTCGCCGTACCGCTTTTCACCGCAACGACCTCTGCGCCGAGCAGCCGCATACGGTAAACGTTGAGCGCCTGACGGATCGTGTCTTCTTCTCCCATAAATACAACGCATTCCATATTCAGCAGCGCAGCCGCCGTTGCCGTAGCAACGCCGTGTTGTCCTGCGCCTGTTTCTGCGATCAGACGTGTCTTTCCCATCCTTTTGGCAAGCAGCGCCTGACCCAGTACATTGTTGATTTTATGCGCCCCCGTATGGTTCAGATCCTCACGCTTGAGGTAGATCTTTGCACCGCCCAGATCCTTTGTCATCCGCTCTGCATAGTAAAGCCGTGATGGTCTGTTAGCGTACTCGTTGAGCAGTTCATTCAGCTCACGGTTAAAATCGGGGTCATCTTTATATTTCTGATAGGCTTCTTCCAGTTCGATCACAGCATTCATCAGGGTTTCGGGAATGTATTGTCCGCCGTGAATGCCGAATCGTCCGTTCGGGTTTGTCATCATGCTTCATCCTTTCTGACGGCTGAGGCAAAGTCAGCCATTTTTTTCTTGTCCTTTTGATGATCTGTTTCGATCCCTGTGCTGACATCCAGCGCAAAGGGATGCAGTCTGCAAAGCGCTTTCGATACATTATCCGCATTCAGTCCGCCTGCCAAAAAATACGGTTTTCGGATCGTTTCGAGCATCTCCCAGTCAAAGGTCTTGCCCTCTCCTGCGCCTGCATCGAACATCATATAGTCGGCATTTGTCATTTCTGCCGCCGCAATATCCTCTTTGCTGCGAATGCGAAACGCTTTTATGACAGGCTTGTTGGTCTCCCGCTGAATGCGCACGATATCTTCATTGCTTTCGTCCCCGTGAAGCTGCGCCGCGTCGATTACGCCGCTTTTTAGCAGAGAAATGACGTGTTCGATCTCATCATTCAGAAACACACCGACCGCAATGATATCCTTTCGCAGCAGTTCTTTGAGCTTTGCTGCCTGCGTATCACTGACACAGCGCCTGCTGTTTGAAACGAACACAAATCCGATATAGTCGGGTCTGATCTCGTTTGCAGCTTCAATATCACAGGGTCTTGTGAGTCCGCAGAATTTTATCTTAGTCATCCTATCCCTCTTAATTCGTTCAGTTTTTTCCGCTTGTCTGCTTCTCTCATCAGCGCTTCACCGATCAGCACTGCATCTGCGCCGATCTCACGCAGGATTTGTACATCCTGCGGTGTTTTCACGCCGCTTTCAGATACAAACAGTACCTCTTTCGGGATCAGTCTGCGCAGTCTTCGGCTGTTTTCCGTATCAACAGAAAAATCTTTCAGATTCCGATTGTTCACACCGATCATATCAGCGCCGCAGGAAAGGGCTTGCTGTATCTCTTCTTCATCGTGTACTTCCACCAAAGCGGAAAGTCCCAGTTCTTTACAAACACTCAGATACCTTTTGAGCTGCGCTTCCTCCAGTATCGAGCAGATCAGCAGCACTGCCGATGCGCCAAGACACTTCGCTTCATAGATCATATATTCATCTACCGTAAAATCTTTCCGCAGACACGGTATGTTCACCGATGCAGCGATCTCCTGCAAATAGCGGTCGCTGCCCAAAAACCACTTCGGTTCTGTCAGAACCGAAATACAGTCAGCGCCTGCGGTTTCATAGTCCTTGGCAATTTGCAGATACGGAAAATCCTGTGCGATCACACCTTTGGAAGGCGATGCCTTTTTACATTCGCAGATAAACGAGATCTCATCCTTTTTCAGTGCATTCTCAAACGCAAATTTACCGCGCGGCATTTGCAATGCACGCTCTCTGATGCTGTTTTCGGATACGATCTGTTTTTGAAGCGCCACACGTTCTCTTGCATGGTCTGCGAGTTTTTCAAGGATCGTCATGCCGTCACCTCCGGACGGTTGCTCACTTCACGCACTTTTTCCAGTGTGCGCAGCGCTTCCCCCGAGTCGATCAGTTCACTTGCCAGCGCTATGCCGCTTTTCAGACTGTCCGCTTT
>ONYV01000055.1 GCA_900322105.1 uncultured Eubacteriales bacterium
GGATAACCGACAGAGTTTCTGATCTGCTCATAGGCTCTGCCTGTTGCAAACATCGCAAAGGATGCCGCAAACGGTACTTTGCCGCAGGCAGCCAGTCCTGCCGCTACGCCGATCATGTTTCCTTCGGAAATACCGCAGTCAAAGAAACGGTCGGGATAGGCCTTTTTGAAGATCTCTGTTTTGGTAGCTGCCGCAAGATCTGCGTCCAGCACAACGATTTCGGGATGCACCTTCGCCAGCTCGCAAAGGGCAAGACCAAAGCTCTCTCTTGTTGCGATCTTTTTTGTTTCTGCCATGATTATGCCTCCAATGCTCTGAGCTGTGCGTTAAGCTCGTCTATTGCAATTTTATATTCGTCAGCGTTCGGCGCTTTGCCGTGCCAGCCGACTTGATTTTCCATATAAGAAACGCCCTTGCCCTTGATGGTCTTGGCGATGATGACGGTAGGCTTGCCCTTGATGGTCTTTGCCTTGTTCAGAGCAGCTTCAATCTCCTCGAAGTTATGACCGTCGATCTTGATGACTTCAAAACCGAATCCCTCGAATTTCTTGTCGAGCGGCTCAAGACCTGCCACGTCATTGACATGACCGTCAATCTGAAGACCGTTGAAGTCTACGATCACACAAAGGTTGTCGAGCTTGTTATGAGAAGCAAACATAGCAGCCTCCCACACCTGACCTTCTTCACATTCACCGTCGCCAAGCATAGCATACACTCTGTAATCTGCCTTGTCATACTTTCCTGCCAGTGCCATGCCGCAGGCTGCGGAAATGCCCTGTCCCAGTGAGCCTGAGCTCATGTCTACGCCGGGAGTGCCTTTCATATCGGGATGTCCCTGAAGCATTGCGCCGATGTGACGGAGTGATTTGATCTCATCACCCGAAAAATATCCTTTCAGCGCCAGCGCGCCGTACAGCGCAGGACAGCAGTGTCCCTTTGAAAGCACAAAGCGGTCTCTGTCGGGTTTCTGCGGGTCGGCAGGATCCACGTTCATCTCTTTGAAGTAGAGATAGGTAATGATATCCGCAGCAGAAAGTGATCCGCCCGGATGTCCCGATTTGGCGTTGAACACGCCCTCGATGGTGTAAAGTCTTACCTTGCAGGCGTTTTTCTTCATTTGCAAAAGTTCCTGATTTTCCATTCTGACAGTTTCCTCCGTTTCAATCGTTTCCTCTGTGTTAGCGATCTATATTAACACTTTCCCGAAAAGGAAAAGTGAAATAATGCGTTGTCGGTGTGTGATATCAAAAGACGCCTCACCGTCTGAGTTTTCTTGCTTTCACAACGGTATAGATAACATATCCTGCCGCGATCAGCCCTGCTGCAATCAGCCCGATCCCGATCGTCATCGTTTCCGCCCTTGCTTTCTTCCTTGAGTTTGGAAAAAGCGGTGTTCGTCTGCTGTGTGGTATTGCTTTTCAGTTCCAGCTGAGAAGTCTGCTTTCCTTTTTTCAGATCTTCCCAATCCTGAGAAGTCAGCGTCTGCGTGTCGGACATTTCATAGTCCGAGATCTCCAGCGCAGAAGTATCTCTGTCAGGCTCAGGCTCTTTGTAGACTTCTTCGCTTTCGGTCACATACTCATCCTGACCGACCTCATTTTCATACACATAAGACACAGTCGTATTTCCGTCTTCTTCGCCCTCATTGTGGTATTCATAATGCGGCTCTGTGCGGAAAGAAACTTCCTGATGAGAAGGTTCAGGCACATACACGGTACTTTCCTCGTGGCTGTATTCTGTCTGATATTCATAAGACGGCCGGGAAGGTTCATACGGCGTGATCTGTTCTGAGGGTTCATACGGGATGACCTGTTCTGAGGGTTCGTATGGTGTGACCTGTTCTGAGGGCTGCGGATCTGTCTGAGGAGCAGAAGCCTCCGTCACAGAATTTTCTGTCGGCACAGATGCAGATACTTCGGCAAAAGACTCCTGTAAAACGCTTGTTTCGCCGCCGCTGACGGTTTCATCCGGTTCAGCATACACGCTGAAGCTGCCGCACGTCAGCATAACGCCCGTCATTGCTGTCAACAGCAAACAGCAAAGTCCTTTTCTCCGTTTCATACCCTTTGTCACCTGCTCCTTCCGATCATTTCATCAAAACAACTTCTTATTAGCTGACTTTATCATAGCACAAAACAAACCGATTTTACAACACGTTTTTATTTTTTCTGCTATTTTTAGATATCTTTCGATAAATGCAAAGATAATCTGTTCATTATCACCATAACCGCCGCTGTTATTTGACAGTTATTTCCACATCGCACAGCTTTCCGAGGATCTCTTCAAAGCATACGCCGTCCTGCGCAGGGATATGCATCTCATCTGACAGGCGGATAGCTTCTCCGACAAACTCCGACGCTTTATTGACCGATCTCATCAGCGGCACACCGTTGACAGCGTCTGCTGCGATGATAGAGGCGAACACATCGCCTGTTCCTGCATGAGCCGAGCCGGAAACAGGATGTTTTTGCAGTTCTCTTTTGCCGTTTGCTTCACACACATAATCGCACACCATATCGTCATAGGAAATACCCGTAATGACAACATTTCCTGCTCCAATCTGCTGCAAACGGTCGGCAAGCTCCGAAAGTTCCCGTTCGCAGACGGTTTCACGGTACGGCACACCCGACAGGATGCACGCTTCTGTCAGATTCGGCGTAATGATGGTTGACAGCGGCAGCAGCTTTCGGATCTCCTCACAAAGCGCCGTATCTACGGTCGCATAGCACCGTCCGTTATCGCCCATCACAGGGTCAACAACCACCGCCGTTTCTTTTTTCCCGAACGCAGCGATAAAATCCTCCACGATTGCCACCTGTTTCACCGAACCCAAAAAGCCCGTATAAATGCCGTCAAATTCCAGTCCGAGCTTCTGCCATTTTTCATAGTATGCTCTCATTCTGTCCGTATAATCATCAAAGAAAAATTCGTCATACCCCGTGTGGTTGGAAAACACCGCCGTCGGCAGCGCACAGCACTGTATCTTCATCGCCGATATGATCGGGACCGACACCATCAGCGAACATCTCCCAAACCCCGAAAAATCATTCACCACCGCAATTTTTTTCTGCTTCATTTTTTTGGGGGAAACCCTTTGTTTAGAAAAACAAAGGGTTATCCCCCATACCCCCTTCCTAAAAAAACCGACTTGACAACTTAGTTACCTTTTTTGAAAATGCTGCGTTCCCTTATTGTCAGATATTATAAAAGCCAGCAAATCATAAAATGAAAAGTTTGCAGGTGATTCGGAGGACGGAGTCCTCTGACATCTATTACTCCTTGTCATAATTTCCACAGAAATCATGACAAAATCCTGCAGATCCCAAAAGACTTTTATTTGGAAAAGCAAAGGGTTATCCCCCATACCCCTTTCCTAAAAAACCGACTTGACGGTTTTGCAGCTTATTCTGAAACGTAACGAAAATCAGTTATGATACCCCAACTCCTGCATATAGGTTTCCATCAGGTGAATATAGGAACTTGACGTACCGTTGATCTTGTTTTTCTGATCCAGCCGTTCGGCTCGGTCGTAATAGTCCTTGAATTTGCTGTAATCTCTTGCTGTTTTGGAGAGTTTTTGCTGTTTGTAGATCTCTAAAATGGCAAGTCTTGCAAAAACGTCGGGATCTTCGGGATAGTCTGTCAGCATACGATTGAGGATGTTCTGAGCGTTTTCCGTGTCATCCAGATATTGGTAAGCCGTTGCAAGGTTAAACAGCGTTGTTTTGCTCTGCACACCTCCTGCGGCGGTGTAAGCGTCCACTGCCTGCTGCGCATAGAGATGCTGCTTTTCGGTATCGGACGTTTCGTCTGCCATTTTCAGGTAAATTTCGGCAGTGAGCAAACGGGCGCTCCTGCTGTAAGCAGTATCAAACTGCGCCATATGGTCGCTGAGTGTGGCAAGGGCTTTTTCATAGCTGCCCGATTCACGATAAGCACGCGCAAGGCTCAGAAGGGCGCGTTGTCTGATACGGCTATCAGAAGAAATCTGCACAGCTTTTTCAAAGGCGGCGGCGGCTTCTGTATAGTGCTGCTGCGCCAGTGATATCTCAGCTTGTGCGATCGTCAGTGTATCTGCTGAAAGACTTCTGCCCTCTGCTTTTTGAAGAAGTTCCTGCGCCTTGGCAACATTTCCGCTGCGCGCAAGAGAAATGGCAAGATCACGATACAGTTCCGCATGGTCTTCGTTCAGCTGAAGCGCCTTTTGATCGTATTCGATCGCTTTCGGGTAGTTTTCCTGTTCAAAGTAAGCGTTGCCGATCATATAATAGAATTCTGACAGTGTTTTCGGTTCGGCGTTTTCAAAGCGATGCTCTGCAAGGATATCTGTGCCGTACTGTATCACTTTATCATGATCCTCCTGTGCAGAATAGAGTTTCAGGATGCCGTAATACGACAGAATATCGTCATGGTTCATTTCCATAGCTTCCCGATAGGTCTTTTCGGCGTTTTCGAGATCGGACTGTTGTGCAAGATGATCGGCGGTTCTGATCTTGTCGGCATAGGCTTGTTCGGATTGTTTCTGACCGTTCAGAAAGAAAAACAGACCCGTCAGCGCCGCTGCTGCGATCAGCGCCGCAAGCACGACGGCAAACACAATACGCCGTCTTTTTTTACGAATATAGCGTTTATCAAGCTTTTCGATATTTTGCAGATCATAAAGCAGTTCCTGCGCCGACTGATACCGTTCACGAGGGTCATAGCGCGTCATTTTATTGACGATACCGATCAGCGCTTCATCATACCCCTGCAAGTCAAGCGGAATTTCGGGCAGACGTTCTTCGGGGAGTTTCGGCGGACGCTGAGATGTCATCAGGTGATAGAGCGTTGCGCCAAGGCTGTAGATATCCGAACGAGGGTCGAGCGGAGAGCGCATATCAAAATGATAGACAGGCACAAACGGCACACCCTGCTGCGGCTGATTGAGCGGTCGGATATTGAGATACTGTTCGGGCGCAGCATAACCCCGGCTGGTAGCGCTGATACTGCTGTCGGGTGTACCTGTCATAGACACGTTGAAATCGATCAGGCAGACATTTCCCTCAAGCGTGATCATAATATTGGCAGGCTTGATATCGCTGTGGATGATGGGCGGCGTGAGGGAATGCAGATACACCAGCGCTTCGGTGATCTGTTTTGCCCAGAAGAGGATCTGTTCCTGACGGAACTGACAGCCGCTTTTGATATATTTATCCAGCGATTCACCTGCGACAAAGTCCATCACGGTATAGATGCCGTCATTCAGGTGCAGAAAGTCATATGCCTGCGGAAGATACTGATGCTTCAGGTTTTTGATGATATCGGCTTCCTTTCGGGAATCCATCACACCGACCCACGCATCATTGATACGCTTGACGACCACATACTTCTGCAATCGCAGATGATAGGCTTTATAGACCGTACCTCCGCCGCCTGCGCCGATCTTCTCGTCAATGCGGTAGGTATCGTTTATCACGCTTCCCTGTTGGATCATGGCTCTTCCTCCTTTGGTGGGGATGTTCAGACAGCGCCGTACAGTAAAAAACTGACAGGCGCTTGTGCGGTTTCATTTGCGTAAAAAAACATCGGAACACACCGCTGCTTTTTTCCGCAGATGATTTTTTCTCTTACCAAAACCGCCCCGCATCCGTTTTGACAGATACGGGGAGTTGGTTTCGGAAAGGAATGTATGATGTGCCGTCAGTATCTTTGACGGTACATATGATGCTGTTTTGTTACGTCAGGTTTTATCCCACTGAAAAACATTGCCGCATAAGGGAACGAAAAGAAAACTTGCTTGTCCGATCTCGATCACGTCTTTTTCTTTCAGAGGTACGTTTTGGAGAACGGCTTCCCCGTTGACATAATACAGTTCTCTTGCGCTGCCCTGCTGGGCAACATAGCGGTTCTGTTTCGGCACATAGGTAATGACAGCGTGTTTTCTGTCGCTTACCTTGTCCTCTTTGCTCAGCACGATATCCATATCAGACCGGGCACCGATAAAGTTTCTGCCCTCACGAAGCGGAAATGTTTTGCCGCAGCACGCACCTTTTGTGCAGACGAGCCATCCGACGGTGGGATTTTGATTGCGTTCATCATCCGTATCCGACGCTGTATGCTGAGGAGCAGACGCTTCCTGTACAGGCTGCGGCGGCTGATAGTTCTGCGCAGGCTGCGGCGGCTGATAACCCTGTTGGGGCTGCATCGGCTGATAGTTTTGCGCAGGCTGATAATATGCCTGACGGAGCATCGGTGCGCCGCAGAAGGGGCAAAACTGAAATACGGAGAGATCGAAATCATGACCGTTAGTACATTTGACAAAGTTTGCCATAAGGATTCTCCTTTATACTTTCTTCAAACGGAACTGATTTTCGCCGCTGCCCAGTGAAAGCACCGTATCCGCAGGGAAGATCATTTCCTGATCCTTCACCATCTGCTGTCCGTTGACAAAAGTACCGTTGGAAGACATATCCACTACCTTGAAATTGCCTGTGAAGGTATCATATTCAACAGACAGATGCTTGCGGCTGATATCCTTTTTCAGAGAGGACAGCACTAAATTACAGCTTGCCGCATCACGTCCGATCAGCAGTTTTTCACCCGGATTCAGACGGATCACAGCGCCTGCATAGTCGCCGCTGACGCCCTCAAGGGCAGGATTCTGCGCTGCTGTCTGCGGCGCAAAGGGCTGAGTGACAGGCGGTGTAAAGGTCGGCTGAGTCACAGGCTGAGCAACAGGCGGCTGAGTAACAGGCGGCTGAGCAACAGGCGGCTGAGCAAACGGCTGTGAAAACTGACTTCTGGCATCGGCAAAGCCGGTATTCTGATCCTGCGGCGCAGCAGGGGGAACAGGCGCAAAGCCGTTGTTAACAGGGTAAGGCGGATTAGCGTTATTGTCTGCGCCGTTATTCTGAGGTGTATAGTAGGTGTTGGGGTCATATCTGTTCGGCACTTCTGCGACCTTTTTGAAAGCAGCTTTTTTACCGACAGCAAAGCAGCTGAACAGGAACGCCACAAAAGCAAAGGAAGCCATCAGGATCGGACCGATGCCGATGTTGATGCCGACAGCGCTGTACGGAGATGATGCAAAGAACGTATTGAGCTTGTTGATATAGATAATAGTAAAGACAAGGAATCCTGCTGCGATCAGGCATCCGATGAGCGCAAAGAGCAGCGCTGTCACTCTGCCGCCCTTTGTCTTGCAGGCGAGCTTGCCGATCAGCACAAAGAGAGCCGCTGCGATCATACCGAAGAATGTGACCGTTGCAAGGATCATTTCGATATTGTTGAAAGTATGGATCTCGTTGACTTCGGAATTGGACAAATAGCCGTTCCAATCGTTCTTGTGGTCAAGGTAGTTTTTGCCGAGCTTGCCGATCATAGACATATCAAAAACCGTTGCCTGACTCATGGCGTCGCCCTTTTCCGCACCTGCATTCAGCAGATCGGAAGGAGACTCACTGCACGGAGAAAGGAACATACCGTTCCATTGCGCGTCCAGATTCATAGTGCTTGAATTCAGGCTGACGATCGGCAGTATCACCATCACTGCCGCTGCGATAGAGAAAAGAATGGCTACTACAGCAGAGGTGATGGCAAGTCCGCTGAGTTTCTTTTTGCCGCTGGGTATTGTGTTCATAAATTCCGCCTCCTAAAGCGTTTTATTATCAGACTTCCTCGGAAACTTCCGAAACACCGTCTTACTTGTCTCTTCTGCGCCAAGCGAAGTGTCTCTCCCTTGCATGACACCAAGCAGTGCTGCACTCAAGACGCTTTTTCCGGCACAAAATATCCTGCGTAATACGGCACTTTTCCAATTCCCGAGAAAGTCTATTATTCCAAACGTCCGCAAAGGATGTTTTTTTGCGGTACGCAGAATACAAAAAAATGGTCGCTGACTGTGCGCTAAAAAATATCAGACCGTATCTTTCCACGAGAAGTCTTCGCCGCAAAGCGGGAAGAACAGCAGCTTTGTCTGACCGAGCGTGAGCTGATCGTATGCTTTCAGACAAACACTCTCATCAACAGGCTGATCGTTGATGAACAAAGAGCCTTCGCAAGGCTTTGCAAAGAAAGCGTTTTTCTTGATATCAAAGGACACCTCCGCATGAATGCCGCTGATGCTGTCATCACCGTTCAGCGTGATCGCCGCATTGACAGCGCCGAGCGTATTGCTGCCGCTTTTCAGTTCAAAGCTCTCGCCGTAATGCGCTCCGCTCAAAGCAACGAGCCATCCTGTGGTCTTGCCTGCATACACTTCCTCTGTCTGCTCATCTTCTGACGTTTCCACGATCAGATCTGTCGTTTCCTTGTCTGCATCCGCTTCCGTCTGTTCAGACGGCGCAGCAGGCGTTGTTTCGGGCTTTGCAAACGATGTGTCGGGTTGAGGTGCTTCTGTCTGCGGTGTCGGCTGAGGTGCAGGTGTTGGTTGGGTCACTTCTGCCTGCGGCGCCTGCCACGGTGCAGGTGTCGGTTGGGTCGTTTCTGCCTGCGGCGCTTGCCAAGGTGCAGGTGTGGGTTTTCTGCCTGCGGCGCTTGCCAAGGTGCAGGTGTTGCCTGAGTTGTTTCGGGTGCTTCTCTTTGCAGCGGCGGCAAAAGCGGATTATACATCCGCTGTGACGGAGCAGGCGCAGCGATCACGGGTGACTGAGCGACAACGGGTATTTCTGTTGATGCCGCAGGAGGTGTCAGTTCTGTTTGGTCGCTCTGCTCTGCGCTGTTTTCCTGCGGAGCGGATGCCGTAGCTGCCGCAGGGACGGGGGAACGTCCGTTTCTTTGGTAGAATGCCAGAGGGATGGTTGCGTCCTCATCGTCCGCTGCCGTTGGGGGTTGCGGCGGCTGATGATAGAAAGGAACATTTTGTGTTCCCTGATGCGGCTGAGGTGTGGGAACTGCCGCCGCATTTTCATCGGGTGCGCCGCAGTGAGGACATACAGGGAATTTGTCGCCGTCATAGAAATGAGCGTTAATACATTTTTTGACCATGCTTCATTCTCCTTTTTGATATTGTTAAGGCAATACCACACAAAGATAGTGCCGCAGATGCGCCGTCAGATTTTTCGTCAGATTGTACAGAAATTCCGAAGGCATACTGACGTATGTC